>DJEP01000101.1:0-2881 GCA_002431915.1 Lachnospiraceae bacterium UBA5895
CACGCGTAACTCTCCATTTACAAAAGATTTAAAAACACTATTGACTTTTTTTGGACTTGTGGTAATATAAACATATGAACAGTGGTTCATATGAATGAATATTAAATCTAAATGCAAATCATTAGCAACTACAAATTGGGAAATGCTAATGGGGAAAGAGGAGGATATTACCATGAAGAAAACTTATAAGATCGAAGTAGATTGTGCAGCATGTGCTCTGAAGATGGAGGATGCAGCGAAGAAGGTAGAGGGTGTTGCGGATGCAACGGTCAGCTTCATGACCCAGAAGATGAAGGTAGAGTTTGCTGATGGAAGTGATGAAAAAGCTGTTATGGAGAACGTGGTAAAAGCCTGCAAGAGAGTAGAAGACGATTGCGAGATCTATTTATAAGAGAACTCGGATTTTCCTTCGGAAAATAAGGAGAATTGTTATGAATAAGAAACAGAAAAAAGTATTGATCCGCATTATTGTTGCGGCAATCTTATTGATTATTTTGCATTTTGTACCGCTGGAAGGCGTTTGGCTGGGACTCCTGTATCTGATTCCCTATGCGGTAATCGGATATGATATTTTGAGAAAAGCCGTTCTCGGTATTATGCACGGTGAAGTGTTTGACGAGAATTTTCTGATGGCGGTAGCAACCGTAGGTGCCATGGCATTGGGAGAATATTCCGAGGGCGTGGCGGTTATGCTGTTCTACCAGATCGGTGAATTGTTCCAGTCGGTAGCCGTAGGCAAGAGCCGTCAGAATATCAGTGCCCTGATGGATATCCGTCCGGATTATGCCAACATTGAGGCAGAAGATGGAAGCTTAGAGCAGGTAGATCCCGATGATGTAGAGATCGGAACGATCATTGTAGTACGCCCCGGCGAGAAGGTTCCTATCGACGGTGTGGTAGTGGAAGGTACTTCCACTCTGAATACCAGTGCCCTGACCGGAGAAAGTGTTCCCAGAGAGATCGCTGTGGATCAGGAAGTTATCAGCGGCTGCGTGAACCTGACCGGTCTGCTTAAGATTCGCACTACCAAGGAATTCGGAGAATCCACCGTATCCAAGATCCTGGATCTGGTAGAGAACTCCAGCATGAAGAAATCCAAATCCGAGAACTTCATTACGAAGTTCGCCAGATATTATACCCCGGCAGTCTGCTACAGTGCTTTGGCACTGGCAATCCTGCCTCCTGTGATCAATCTGATCATGGGTAACCCGGCAGCCTGGAGCACGTGGATCATCCGCGCTCTGACGTTCCTGGTAATCAGCTGTCCCTGTGCACTGGTAATCTCCATTCCTTTGAGCTTCTTCGGTGGAATCGGAGCGGCAAGTGCCTGTGGTATTCTGGTGAAAGGTTCCAACTATCTGGAAGCACTGTCTGAGACCAAATATGTGGTATTTGATAAGACCGGTACACTAACCAAGGGTGTATTTGATGTAACCGGTATTTATCCCAGCCAGGGATTTACAGAAGAAGAACTGCTTGAGTATGCCGCTTATGCGGAGAGTTATTCCAGCCATCCCATCAGCAAGAGCTTAAAGACCGCTTACGGCAAGGAACTGGAGGCTTCCAATGTCAGTGATGTGGAAGAAATCAGCGGACACGGTGTTACAGCGAAAGTAAACGGAAAACAGGTAGCAGCCGGTAATGCAAAACTGATGAAGAGCCTGAAGCTGTCTTATACGGAAAATACCGGTGTGGGTACAGTAGTCCATGTAGCAGTGGATGGAAAATATGCCGGATACATCCTGATCTCCGATGTGATCAAGGATGGTGCGAAGGAAGCTATTCGCTCTCTGAAAAATTCCGGTGTGAAGAAATGTGTCATGTTGACCGGTGACAGCAAAACAGTTGCAGAACATGTGGCCGGTGAGTTAAAATTGGATGAGGTACACAGTGAACTGCTTCCCGCAGACAAGGTGAGCTGCGTGGAGAAGCTGTTGCAGCAGAAGAGCGAGAAAGAAAAACTGGCATTTGTGGGCGATGGTATCAATGATGCACCGGTATTGTCCCGTGCGGATATCGGTATCGCTATGGGAGCGCTTGGCTCCGACGCGGCTATTGAAGCGGCAGATGTGGTCCTGATGGACGACAATCCCGCCAAGATTGCTCTGGCAATGCGGATTTCCCGGAAATGTCTGCGCATCGTCTACGAAAACATTGTATTTGCGCTGGCAGTCAAAGCTATCTGCCTGATTCTGGGTGCACTGGGTATCGCCAACATGTGGGTCGCTATCTTTGCAGATGTAGGAGTTATGGTACTGGCTGTTCTCAATGCTGTGAGATGCCTGCATGTAAAACAGAATTAAACAGCAGGTGAGAGAATGCAACCATTATTTTCAGAAATTACAGCACTGTGCAGGGACGAACAATTCCTGCACAGTGTTATAAAAAAATACCATTATGATCCGGAACAATATCCCCATCTGAAGCAAATGGCAGAGCAGATGGTGCCCTGTCTGGAGGCTGAGGCGGGATGGCAGGACAGAGATGTTGAAGAGACTTTTTCCGAAGGGGAACGGTCTTTTTTGGCTGTTGGCATTACTTTGGGAAAAGGAATTGACGAACTGCAGGAGAAATATTTGCAGAACGGACTCCTGACAGAGAGCTATATGATGGAAGTCCTGTCCAGCGAATTATTATTAAAAAGTTACCGGTCTTATACAGAGTGGGTTGCGGAACATCGAAAGCTGCATGTGGCAAGACTGTATTTTCTGGGAGCGGAAATCCGGGAATCCGAGACTACCGAGGAGGAAACTTCGAAATCTGAGATTTCGGAAGGAAGATTGGAAGATCGACTCCGTCTGGAGAATCTGCCGGAGCTCCTGGCGAAGCTTCAGATACCCGTTACCTGTAATGAGGCTTATTGTATGATCCCGAAGAAAAG
>DJEP01000101.1:2921-5216 GCA_002431915.1 Lachnospiraceae bacterium UBA5895
GTGGTATTCTATGCGGAACTGACGAAGGATGTTTTTACCAAATGTGCCGGAATCTGTCTGGGATGCGGCAGAAGGGACTGTCCGAACCGCATGGAGGAAAAAGAGAATTTCCCGTTACGATTTGCAGATATGACAGACCGCCCGTTGTCTTATGGTTATGCAAGGATTTTTTCCAAAAACACAGATTAAAATAGAAGATAACGTACAAATCAGAAGTTTCCATTGTCCAAATTATTAAAATTCTGATAAGATTTATCAGACGACTTGTAAGTAAGAATAGAATATGGTATGATGCAATCACTTTCAAAGAGGAAAGATATCGTGTGGTGTCTTTCCTCTTTTTGTGTATATAATGAGTCAAACATAGATCTGCGCCTGCACAGGGAGCTGTGTTTGACGAAGATACATCATCAAACGACTAAACGGTATGTTTTATACGATGACAAGTAAAGAACTTGGGGAAAGAGGTGGCTTATGGAAGTTTTTTTAGAAGTGACGGTGCAGCATAAAAAATATCATGCCGGTTTTATGGAAAAAATGCGGCAGCAACCGGAGGTTACATCCTGCTATCAGGTAGAAGGGGAATATGATTTTCTTGTAAAAGCGGATGTGACCTCGGAAAAAGAATTGGAGAAACTGGAGCGCAGTGTGCGCAAGATCAACGGTGTCTGCGGAGTACAGCCGGTTTATGCATTACAGGAGATCATATAGTCAGATCCGTAGCAGGGCATTGAAGGTCTCTTCCAGATTCAGCCGGCCGTATCCCCATTCTCTGTTAGGATAGGTCAGTCCCGGTGTCCGTACGGCTCCGCGGATGAAGTAACTGCGAATCTCCCGGCTTTCCGCCAGGCGGTTGTTGCCTTCTATGACGGCCCATTGAAAAAACTGCGCCACGGCCCCGGCAGTGATGGCAGCAGCAAGACTGCTTCCGGTACGTCTGCCGCGAATCGTGGATACATTGACTCCGGGAGCGGATAAGTCCGGACGAATCTGACCCGTGCGTCCGAATCCCCGACCGGATTCTGCGTAGAAGCTGTTATTTTCTGCATTGTAAGTGGACACACTTAAGACCTCCGGAGCCATGGAGGGTTCCGTCAGGGTCATGTAAGGATCCGGATTCAGAAAATATACCGGAGCTGACAGAAATTCCGTAATGGGCAGCCACATGTGAAAACTGCCATTATATAAGCTGCCGGAAGCGGAGACGCGAAACGTCCATATGCCGGGAGTGGGATTCTGGATCCGGAGAAGTATCAGTTCCTCTCCGGAATTTTCTTCCACAAGAGCAGAGTCGATGGTGACTCTGCTTTTTTCGTAAATAAAAGAATAGGTCACGCTTTGTTGTAATCCCAGACGCAGTTCGGGAATATTTTCCCCACCGGGGGTGCGGACACTCAGATTAAAAGCGTCCGGCAGAGAGCCCCAGAGTTCCAGCCAAAAACCGATACAGCCTTCACTGACCCGGATTTCCACATCCCGGGTAGCTTCCTCCGATGATTGGCTGCTCAACATGCCATGATAATGGTGGGAGGCATTTCCTTCATTTCCACCGCAGACGATGGCGGCGCGGCTCCTGCGGACGGCGAGGGAAGAGAGATACCGGGACAGAGCGGAGCTTCCCGCGTGATCCCCCTGATTCGTGCCAAGTCCCAGACAGATGACTACCGGTCGTTCGAAGAGGCGCACGAAGGATTCTGCATATTTGATGCCAAGCATAATGTCATTTTCCTGATAGGCGGGAACGCCCTGCGGTACCAGATAAAAGCTTCGCAGATACTGCTTGCACTCCTTGAGCTTTACTACGACAATGTCGGCACCCGGAGCGGCACCGATATAGGGACTGCCCTGCCTGACCACGCTGCCGGCAGCGACTCCGGCGAGGACGCTGCCGTGACCGTTCTCGTCACGGGAGGGAACGATGGAATAAGGATCCTCGGAGCGAATCGCCCGGTTGATCTCCTCCCTGCGGTATTCGGAACCGTATTTCAGTCCTTCCGGTGGTGTACCGGTCTGGATGGTCTGATCCCAGAGTGCCAGAATGCGGCTGTTCCCGTTTTCATCCAGAAAAGCAGGATCCCGGTAGTCGATGCCGGTATCAATAAAACAAAGAATCACACCCTGTCCTGTGAGATTTAACGGTGGACGCTGTACCTGCGTGATCCCGCTGGCAATCAGACTTGCCGGATCAAAAGGTGTAGCGCCGGGTGCAACATCGGTAACTTCTCCTGGAGATTGTGGTGCCTCACCGGAGAGAGACAGTTGCATAAGTCCGTAAAGCTTCGGCATATTGTGATA
>DJEP01000119.1 GCA_002431915.1 Lachnospiraceae bacterium UBA5895
AGGATTCAGAGGCGAATACTTTGTGCGGTTTTGCATTTGTTCCGGTTCTGGTATGATCGGAGCAGATGTAAGAGTTGGAAGCTACAGATATCTGCTTAATCAGCAGACACTACTTATGAAGAACAAGACAAATCGAAAGAGACTGTTGGCACTTGGGATGGCGACGATGTTTGCCCTGACCACAGCGGGATGTGGTACGCAGGATAACGGTGAAGCTGTGGATCAGACCGCGAACACACAGGCAGCGGCAGCCAATACCGCAGACAACGAAGGCTATACCAAAATTGTGTATTCTTACTGGACAATGGATCGGATCCCGGACGAGGATGCCAGAGTATCCGTGGAGAATGCAATCAACGAAATCACGAGAGAAAAAAACGGTGTAGAGGTGGAACTGATGCCACTGGCAGCCAGCGAACAGGCACAGAAGGTCAGCCTGGCAATGGCGAGCGGAGAGCAGATCGATATCTTTAATACCGTAGGAGAACTGAACACTTATATTTCCAACAATCAGGTCTACGATATTACAGATCTGCTGCCGGATCATGCGCAGGGCGCAGTAGAGCAGGTCAGCGAAGAATTCCTGAAGACGACCTCAAAGGATGGCAGAATCTATGGTATTCCCGCTGATAAGGGTATCGCACTGGCACCGAATCTGTATTACCGTAAGGACATTGCCGACGAGCTGGGACTGGACTTCTCCAATGTGACCTGCATTGAAGATCTTACGCCTATTTATGAAAAAGTAGCTGCGGCATATCCGAATATGTCTGCACTGGCAGGCGGTGCCGGAGGACTGGAGCTGGTTCATACCTTCAAGGATTTTGAGGTGGATTATCTTACGGATTCCTGGGCAAAACCTATGGGAGCGGTTCTCATCGGTGATGATATGACCGTAAATCTTCTCAGTGCAAGAATCCGGACAAAGCGCTGGATTTCCTTAACTTGACTTACACAGATCCCGACGTGGTGAATCTGATCGTTTTTGGACTGGAAGGCAGAGATTATATCAAGGTAAGTGACCGTGAGATGGTATTTCCGGAGGGACTCGATGCCAACACCGTTCCTTATACCGCACAATATTCCTGCGGTGTTGTAGGCAGTCAGTTCAAACAATTGGTACATCAGGGTACTCCTGCGGATAATAATGAGCTGATGTATCGTGAAAATCATGAATCCAAGACTTCTCCGGCATTCGGGTTTACCTTTGACAATTCTTCTGTGAAGACAGAATATACTGCGGTGACCAATGTGATCAATCAGTATCTCCCCGGACTTGTATGGGGCAGCATAGATCCGGAGACGGAGGTTCCGAAGTTCCAGGCGGCATTGAAGGATGCGGGACTGGATGCAATCATCGCGGAGAAACAGAAACAGCTGGATGCCTGGGTGGCACAGCAGTAACGGAGGCAGTGAGGAATGGCAAGCACAATACAGAAAAAAAAGAATCGAAAAAAGAATCTGATGTATCTGCTGTTTCTGCTTCCGGGATTACTGTACCTTCTGATCAACAATTATATTCCCATGTTTGGCGTGTTTATCGTCTTCAAAAATATTGATTATGTGAAGGGTATTTTCAAAAGTGACTGGATCGGACTGCAGAACTTCCGCTTTTTATTCAAAACAAAAGATGCACTGATCATGACGAGAAATACATTGTTATACAACGTGGCATTTATAGTGCTGGGTACGATATTTGCTATTTTTATTGCTATCCTGCTCTGTGAATTGGGAGAACGGCTTTCGGCGAGACTGTTTCAGTCGGCACTGATTCTGCCATATCTGTTGTCATGGGTCATCATTTCCTATATTGTGTTTGCCTTCTTAAGCTCTGACAATGGCTATATTAACAAGGCAATTCTGGAAGCGGCAGGAAAAGATGGTATCAACTGGTACGGAACGCCGTTTAACTGGGTATTTATTCTCATACTGGTTTATCTGTGGAAGTCCATGGGATATCAGTCTATCGTATATATGTCCAATATTGCGGGCATCGACAGCAGTATCAAGGAGGCTGCCCGGATCGATGGGGCGAACAAGCTGCAAGAGATCCGGTACATTATTCTGCCGCTGCTGAAGCCGACAGTGATCATTATGGTATTGATGGCAATCGGACGAATTTTCTACTCGGATTTCGGATTATTTTTCCAGGTGCCCATGGATTCCGGAGCACTCTATCCGGCGACCCAGACAGTTGATACCTATGTGTACCGTGGACTGATGAAACTCAATGACATTGGAATGGCATCTGCTGCAGGACTGTATCAGTCGGTGGTCGGATTCATACTGGTACTGCTGTCAAATCTGGCAGTGCGCAGAATATATCCGGACAATGCATTGTTCTAGGAGGACAGGAAGATGAAAAAGAAAATGAACAGTGAAAAATTATTTCGCGGATTTGCTTTCGTGGTCCTGCTGATCCTCGCTATTGTCTGTATCCTGCCGATCATCCTGATTATCGTGGCGTCCTTTACGGATGAGACAACACTGCTGGCGAACGGATACCGTTTTTTCCCGGAAAAGTATGGATTGGAGGCATATGTATACTTATGGAAGCAGTCGGTGATGATGCTTCGTGCCTACAAAATATCTATTTTGGTCACGGTGATCGGAACACTGGCAAGTCTGTTACTGTCCACAACATTTGCCTATCCCTTATCACGAAAAGATTTTAAGTACAGGAATTTCTTCTTGTTTATCGTATTTTTTACGATGCTGTTTTCCGGTGGAATCGTCCCGTCCTACATGATGTGGACGAAGTTCTTCCATATTAAGGATACGATATGGGCGCTGATCATTCCAAGTTATCTGATGAATGCATTTAACATTCTGCTGATTCGTAACTATTACAGCAACAATATTCCGGATGCACTTGTGGAGGCTGCCAGAATCGATGGGGCGTCAGAGTTTCTGACGTTCCGCAGGGTGATTGTTCCGCTGTCTGTGCCGGTAATCGCAACGGTATGATTGTTTACGGGACTCGCATACTGGAACGACTGGATCAACGGTCTGTATTATATCAATGATCCGGGATTGTACAGTATCCAAAATTTGCTGATCCGGCTGATGAACAATATTCAATATTTGAATTCCGGTGCTGCAGCGGGGATTGTATCAGGAGGTACCACAGGCACACTGCCAAGTACTTCGGTGCGAATGGTAATCGCGGTCGTCGGTGTGATCCCGGTGGTGGTTGCATATCCTTTTTTACAGAAATATCTGATTCGCGGAACTGTGATTGGAGCAGTGAAGGGATAACTGTGTGAAAAGAATGTTTTCCCTTGTCGGAAAGCGGTTTGGAGGAGTGATATGAGCGAATTATTACAAAAAGCACGGGAATATGAAGCAAAAATGGCACAGTGTGCAGCAGGCGCACGTCCGACATTCCATGTGACAGCGCCGGTAGGCTGGCAGGAATGGGATGGTATCTGTGGACGCTGTCTGGATCTTACAGTATCGTTTACAACTACAGACTGCGATACTTTCCGGGTGAAGCTGGCGTGTGACGGCAAGGGAAGAGAGACACTTCTTTCATTGGATGTGAAACGGGGGATTCTTACGCTGGACAGAACTTATTCCGGTATGACGCTGGATCTGATCACAGAACGCAGAATGTACACAGATACTCACAGTGCACAGGTGGAACTACGGATTCTTATGGACGCTTACAGCATAGAGGTGTTTGCGGACGGTGGTCAAAATGTCATGAGTATGGTGATTTACACGCCACCCGAGGCGGAAAGAATTGCATTTTCCTGTGAAGGAGCAACGGAAGTGTCTGTTGAAAAATATGATATCAAAGTATGAAAGCTAAACGGAACCGATAGAGAAGAAAGAGATTGTAGGGACTGCTGTGGAAACACTGCAGTCTCTTTTTCTGTACGATAGGAAAACGTAATGGAATGTACATTTTTCACTTTGGGATTGCGCGGGGAGGTGTCCATGCGATATAGTAAAGATGACTGCAAAATGGCAGTAACAGAGCAGTACGGTGGCATACGCTGGTTTCGCAGTCTGAGGGAAAACAGATATTGGCAGAAAACGTAGAGATAATATGAGGAGGAAATACCATGCGTCGTAAAGATCGTGAGATTACAGAGTTTTCGGAAATGATAGAAGTCATGAAGAGATGCGATGTCTGCAGACTGGCACTGAATGATGAGGAAGGCTATCCGTACATTCTGCCGTTAAATTTCGGGATGGAAGAGACGGACGGCAGAGTGACACTCTATTTTCATGGAGCAAAAGAAGGGAAAAAGTACGACCTGATCCGTAAGGATGCCAGAGCAAGCTTTGAAATGGACTGCTCCCACAGACTGATACTGTCGGAGAAGGAAGACGGATGCCAGTGCACCATGGAATATGAAAGCATTATCGGTCAGGGAACCATAGAGATCCTGCCTGATGCGGAGAAAAAGAAGGTACTGGATCTTTTGATGAAACAGTATTATCCTGATAGGACGGAAGGTTTTGTTTTCCGTCCGGAAGTCGTGGCAATGACAGAGGTCTTCGGTCTGAAGGTAGAGCACATGACCGGGAAGAAACGCTTCAAAAAGGCGTAGTGGGTATAGAGAACTCCCAAGACTGTTATATACCCGGCACATTTGGCGACCATGGGTACGGAGAGCGAGAAAAACCATTTTATACCCAGTGAACCTGGCAAGCGAGGGTATAAATGACGAAAAGAGGATATATACCCGGCAAATCAGGCAAGCGAGGGTATAAATGACAAAAAAGAGGATATATACCCAGCAAATCTGACAGGCGAGGGTATAGATAGCAAGAAAAGCTGCTTTATACCCAGTGAACCTGGCAAGCGAGGGTACAGATAACGAGAAAAGAGGATTTATACCCTGCAAGCGTGTCTGACGAGGATATAGAGAAGAGTTCTATAGACAATATAGAAAAGAGAGGATGAGGGACAATAATGTATACAGACGGACAGATCTATATGGGACTGGCAGACGGTCAGCGGGTGAATATGCAGCTGAATATGAGTAACCGCCACGGGCTGATCGCGGGGGCCAGCGGCACCGGCAAGACCATCACCATGAAAGCCATGGCGGAATCTTTTTCGGATGCGGGCGTTCCGGTATTTTTGTGTGATGTCAAGGGAGATGTCTCCGGTATTGCCACCGCCGGTGTGGCTTCAGAATCCATGGACAAGCGGATCGATAAATTCGGCATCCGCGACAGCTTTTCCTACAAGGCTTATCCGGTATGCTTCTGGGATATCTATCAGGAGGGCGGTCATCCGGTGAGAGCCACCATCTCCGATATGGGACCGGAACTGCTGGCACGCATCCTGGGGCTGACGTCGGCCCAGGAAGGCGTACTGAACATTGTCTTCCGAATCGCGGATGATAAGGGACTTTTATTGATCGATTTGAAAGACCTGCGTATTTTACTGAACTATGTGGCAGAACACAAGGACGAATATCTGACCACCTACGGAAGCATTTCCAAGCAGTCTGTAGGAGGCATCCTGCGGGCACTGCTTCCTTTAGAAAATCAGGGCGGAGACCTCTTTTTCGGAGAACCGGATCTGGATATCTATGACTGGATGCGCACCGATGTGTACGGCAAGGGTATCGTCAATGTATTAAATTGCGTAAAACTGGTGCAGAATCCCACCCTATATGCCAGCTTCCTGTTATGGATGATGTCCGAACTGTTCCAGAAGCTTCCCGAGGCGGGAGATCTGGAGAGGCCGAAGCTGGTATTTTTCTTCGATGAGGCACACCTGTTATTCGCTGATGCACCGAAGATATTGGTACAGAAGATCGAGCAGGTAGTGAAACTGATTCGTTCCAAGGGCGTGGGAATCTATTTCGTGACCCAGAGCCCCAGCGACATCCCGGATTCCGTGCTGGCACAGCTAAGCAACCGGGTACAGCATGCTCTCCGTGCCTATACTCCAGCGGAGCAGAAAGCTGTCCGGGCAGCGGCACAGTCCCTGAGAGCTAACCCTGCTTTCAAGGCAGAGGAAGTCATTATGGAACTGGGCGTGGGCGAAGCGCTGACCTCCTTCCTGGATGAAAACGGTGTGCCCGGCATCACCCAGCGTACCTCCATCATCTGTCCCCAGAGCTTTATGCGGCCGGTGGATGAGACGGAACGCAGGAACCTGATGGCGCGGGACGGCATGGGACGCTACGACGAGGCGGTGGACAATATTTCCGCCTACGAAGTGCTGACGGACACCATGGAGCATGAAGCGAAAGCGGCGCAGCTTGCCGCAGAACGGGCACAGTTAGAGAAAGATAAAGAAGCCCTGGCAAAGCAGCAGGCGAAGCTGCAGGAATCTGCGGTGAAGCAGAAACAGAAAGAGTGGGAAGCATCCCAGAAAAAGAAGGAAAAGGCAGCGGAACGCAGACAGGCGCAGATCGAGCGCCAGCTCATTAATACCGGTGCCCAGGTCATCAAGAGGGGAATTTTCAGCACCTTATTTGGAAAATAACAGAAATAAAATCTTTGGATGTTTATTCTATACTACTATCAGCGGATGCAAAGATTGAGCGAAGCAGTGGAAACACTAGAATAACTGCAACCAGAGAAAACGCCCGCCATAGATCAGCCAAAGCACAGACAGAAGCGACAACAGGATACAGACGATGGTCTCTGCCAGCCTCCGGGGTCTCTTGCGAAGTAACGGCGGCAGAGCGATAGCGAGCAGAAGGATCGGAATTCCGTACCGGAAAAGCATAAGCCCGATGGCAAAGGCACCTAAAGCCAGGGTGAAGAGTGCTTCGTCTAAATTTACTTCGTTTTGTATAAAATAGAAAGCACCGGTAAAGAAGAGAAACGCAAGAAGTATCACAGAAAAAATACTAAGACAGAGGATGCGAATCCATTTCGCGGCTCTGTCTTTTTTCTGTTGTCTTGCTTCGGTGATGACATCACTGAGGATTGCGTTGGTATCTGCAGAGGGCAGCGCAAGCTTCTCCCCGCGGCACAGTTCCTCGACCGATACCGATAGTACAGCCGCCAGAGTATCTAACAGAGCAATATCCGGGTAGGCATTGCCCGTCTCCCAACGGGAGACTGCCTTATTTGTGACATGCAATTGCTCCGCTAACTGTTGCTGTGTCAGTCCGAGAGCTATCCGCTGTTCTTTAATAAAATTACCCATCTGTGTCTTATCCATATATCCCTCCGTGGTCTGATCTTTGACTCCAGTATAGAAAAAATGCCGGAAGAAAGCAATCTACGGAAGCGAGAATGCCCGAAAATAAGTGGCTCATTGTGTAGGGTACTGTAAAACGGACGAATGCCCACAGCGAACGGAGTATTCTCGAAAAGATATTCCATCTGCCGTGGTTGTTTTGTTTTTCTAAATAACCTTAAACTGGTTAAAATAGTAAAAAAATCTGAGTTGAGAAAAGATTTTTTGTGTAATAGACCATTTCCTTCAATTATAGTAAAAACAAATCCGTTTCAAGCTAGAAAATTTACTATTGTCTGTTATTTGACTGATTTTAGTAAAATTACAAGAAGAATACTGGAAAGTTACGCGTGCAATGAGCCGCGCATAGGCATAGTGAAGACAGTGATGGGCGCTTGCGCACAAATCGCTGTCTTTACTTATGCCGT
>DJEP01000018.1:0-21506 GCA_002431915.1 Lachnospiraceae bacterium UBA5895
GTAAGACGATGGCAGAGACGAATACAATACAAAAAGAACTGACCTGCATCTGCTGCCCGGTGGGATGCAATCTGTCCGTAACCGTAGCGGATGACAGCAGTGTCACAGTGACCGGCAACCGCTGCCCCAGAGGAGCTGCTTACGGAGAAAAGGAAGTGACCCATCCTACCCGGATTGTGACATCCACGGTACGTGTGGCAGGATATCCCGACACTGTCGTATCCGTGAAGACTGCATCGGATATTCCCAAAGGGAAGATCAATGATTGCATGAAGGCGTTGGCAGGGGTGACGGCAACTGCACCGATTCACGTTGGAGATGTTATTTTGGAGAACGTGGCTGACACGGGTGTCAATATTGTGGCGACCAGGTCATTTTGCGGGTGACAGAGGATAAAGCTTAATTATAGCAAGGGTCACATATTCCAACGGATTCCGTAAAACGTGTCCGCACGGGATATCATCCTGTGAGCGGCCGTAAAATGAAAATGCATAATGGGAGGTTACATAACAGAATGGGAGATATACATAACACACAGAAAAAGACTTACATCATGGCACTGGATCAGGGAACCACCAGTTCCCGCTGCATTCTGTTCGATAAGCAGGGCAATATCTGTTCCATGGCGCAGAAGGAATTCACACAGATCTATCCCCGGCCCGGCTGGGTAGAACATAACCCCATGGAGATCTGGTCTTCCCAGCTGGGAGTGGCAATCGAGAGTATGGCAGTCCTGGGAATCACCGATGACCAGATTGAAGCCATCGGCATCACCAACCAGCGTGAGACCACGATTATCTGGGATAAAAATACCGGAGAACCCGTATACAACGCCATCGTATGGCAGTGCCGCCGGACTTCCGACATGATCGAAGAATTGAAAAAAGACGGCTTTGATCAGGTCATGCGGGAGAAGACCGGACTGATCCCCGATGCTTATTTCAGTGCATCAAAGATTGCCTGGATACTGAATAATGTCCCGGGGGTCAGAGAGCGGGCGGAGAGAGGAGAGCTTCTCTTCGGCACCGTGGATACCTGGCTGATCTGGAATCTGACCAAGGGGGCTGTCCATGTGACGGACTATACCAATGCCTCCCGGACGATGCTTTTTGATATTCATAATCTTTGCTGGGACCGGGAGATTCTGAAACGATTCAACATCCCGGAGAGCCTGCTTCCGGAGGTACATTGCTCCAGTGAGATTTATGGTAAGACAGATGCTTCCGTACTGGGTGGTGAGATCCCCATTGCAGGGGCCGCCGGAGACCAGCAGGCAGCGTTGTTCGGACAATGCTGTTTTGAACAGGGCGAAGTGAAAAATACCTACGGAACCGGCTGCTTTTTACTGATGAATACCGGACACGAAGCCATTACGTCCCAGTCCGGTCTGTTGACCACCATTGCAGCCAGTACCTCGAAAAACGTGGAATATGCCCTGGAGGGCAGTGTGTTCGTGGCCGGAGCCGGAATCCAATGGCTTCGGGACAGTATGCGTATGCTGAAGACTTCCGCACAGTCTCAGAAATATGCAGAGCATGTACCGGACACTGCAGGTGTCTACGTCGTTCCGGCTTTTGCGGGAATGGGTGCACCCTATTGGAACCAGTATGCCAGAGGCACCATTGTAGGCATTACCAGAGGCTGTACGAAGGAACATTTTATTCGTGCAACCCTGGAATCTATTGCCTATCAGACAGCGGATGTATTGGAAGCCATGGAGAAAGACAGCGGAATCAATTTAAAGAGCCTGAAAGTGGACGGCGGTGCCAGCGCCAATGACTTCCTTATGCGTTTCCAGGCAGACATTGTCAATACACAGGTGCGACGACCGGCCTGTATTGAGACCACAGCACTGGGAGCAGCATATCTGGCGGGACTTGCCGTAGGCTATTGGAAAAATAGCGACGAGATTCGGGAAAACTGGCAGATTGGTGCTTCTTTTGCACCGGAAATGGATGATGAATCCCGGAAAAAACTGTTAAAGGGCTGGCATCGTGCCGTGAAATGCGCACTGGCCTGGGCGGAAGAATAAGAGCCGCCTTTCGATATTCGATAACGGACAGAAGATAAAATGGACAAATTTTCCGCTTGCAGAACAAACGATTTAAGAGTATTATAAAAAAAGTAATATTTTACTATAGCTTTACATATTCAACTCTGAACGTTCTGTCTGATAGCAAACTTCTGCCGAAAGATTACCATTACTGAGAAAATGTGTATTGTATATAGTGAAGAAACGACGTATGTCAGGACACAACAGGAGAAACTATTGCGCACACAAATCATAAATGACCTTTTGACAAATATTTTTTACAACATTATAGAGACAGAAGACAGAATTGCCGCAGATGAGAGATTTGAAGACCTCAGCAGCAATGATATGCGTGTTTTGTCTGCAATCGGTACGGATGAGCCCAAATCCATGAAGGCAGTGGCAGAATATCTGCGTGTCAAAAAACAGACGGTCAACAATTCCGTAAAAGCATTGATCACCAAAGGCTACGCATATAAAAAGACCAACCCTGATGATGGCAGATACACATGGATTATCCTCACGGACAAAGGAGAGGAGACTGTAAATTGTTATCGGTCTATAATACGTGAGACCGTGAAGGGAATGACGGGAGATATGACAGATACCCAGACAGACATCTTGATTCAGAGTCTCTCCCAAATAAACAGCTATCTGGATGCCCAAAGCGTGGAAGGAATTCCTTCCGGGAACAGAAAAAAATAAAATTTGATTATGGCAAAAGCATACAAACAGTCTGCCGGCCGGGCAGATTGTTTTTTGGACTTTACATAAAACGTTTTATGTGATAATTTATATCCAAAAAAGCAATTCAGACAGGAGACAACGTGGCAGTTAACATTAAGGACGTGGCGAGAGAAGCAGGTGTCAGCATAACGACAGTATCCCATGCGCTGAATGGATACCCGGAAGTGGCAGCGGAAACACGTAAAAAGGTAAAGGAAACAGCAGACAGGCTGGGGTATCTTCCCAATATTAACGGAAGAAATCTTGCCAGAAAAGGTGGATACCGGATTGCCCTGGTCATCTCAGGAATACTGGAGAAAAATGTGAGAGATACCACAACTTTCCGCAGGATGCAGGGAGTCTATGCATATTGTGGAGAACATGATCTCGAAGTGGCAGTCTACGCAAGGAATCCGGAGAAAATCACATACAGCCAGTTCTGCAGATGCTATGCAGTGGAAGGCACCATATTAAGCGGACGGCATACAGACAGCCCGGAACTGGAAGACCTGATGAAGATATCGATTCCTTTTGTGGCAATGGACATGGAATGCCTGACAGATCAGGCGAAATGCATCACAATTGATAATACGGCTGCGGCTGCGGCAATTACCCGGTACCTGCAGCAGAACGGACACTCCGATATTCTCCTGGTAACAGGCAGCCAAAACTGTGTGGAACAGACGGAGCGTATGATCGGAGTGATGGCGGCGATGGATCAGGCAGAAACACCACTGCAGCAGGAAGACATCCTGCCTTGCGGAAACGCGGTAGACGAGATTCGGATGGAACAGTCAGCATACCACAGCATGAAGAAATATCTGGCGCAAAATGGAGCGGACCGGCACACTGCGATACTCTGTCTGGATGATTTTCTGGCATTGGGAATCAGAAGAGCAATTTTGGAGACCGGATACCGGATTCCGGAGGATTTTTCCCTGACAGGCTTCGGCGGCAGTATACTGGGAGAATACATAGAACCGGCGCTGACAACAGTAGAGTGGGATCCGTTTGACTGCGGATATGCGGCAGCAGAGCTTCTGTATGCCCGCATGTGCAACAGAACGGTGAAAAATAATAATATCCCCTATCGAATTGCAGTGAGAGACAGCGTAAGAAAACTATAAAGTCCTATATTTTTTAAAATTGACATAAAACGTTTTGTGTACGATATAAAGTACGAAAAAGGAGGATAAATGCAATATTTTTATAAAAACTATATAGAACGCAGAGCAAATGAAGACGACAGAGAAAAGCCTATGCGAGTGTTGCAGATACTTCCCAGCGTCTGCAGGGGGGATACCATCAGCAATGATGCACTGGAAATATACGGGGAACTGTCCGACCACCGGATCAGAACCCATATCTATGCAGAGCATATCGGACCGGGGATCAGCAGCAGGAGAGTAAGCCGGATGGAGGAGCTTCCCGTTCTGAAAAAAGAAGACGTGATAATATACCATTTGTCTACCGAAAGCGGCATGTATGAACATATTCAGGAGATCAGGAAGAATTATGGATGTAATATTATTTTCCGTTATCACAATATTACACCGCCGGACTACTTCGAACCATTCAGTAAAGATATGGCGCAGCGGTGTTACATGGGACTGGAAGAAGCGCGGAAGATCAGGGAGATACCTACACTGGTCCTGACAGTATCGGACTACGACCGTGCACAATTAAGGAAAATAGGATACAGCTGTCCGATCATGATTCTGGCACCTTTGGTTCCACTGGCGGAGTACACCATAGATCCGGCAGAAGAAGTCATGAACAGATATCCACTGAATGAGTATATCAATCTGCTGTCTGTAGGGCAGATAGTTCCACATAAGAGAATAGAACGGCTTATGGACATCTATGACAGCTACCGCAGAACCGTAGATGACAAGGCGAGACTGTTTCTCGTGGGAAGCACCATGGAAGTGCCGGAATATTATGAATATCTGGAAAACTACCGCAGAAAACTGGGATATCATGAGGATGAAATCATATTTACCGGACATGTTGCATTTAACGAGATGATTGCATATTACCGGATCGCGGATGTGTTCCTGTGCATGAGTGAAGCAGAGGGGTTTGGAATGCCTCTGGTGGAAGCAATGTACTATCAGGTGCCGGTGCTGGCATACGAGGCAGGGGCAGTACCTGAGACACTCGGCGGCAGCGGAGTGCTACTGCCTACCAGCCAGCCGGGGGACGTGGCGGACGTGATACGGACAATCATCAAAAATCCAAGAAGTAAAGGGCAGATTCTGGCGGGGCAGCAGAGAAGGCTGGAGACATTCATTGAGAGCAGCCCCCGGAAAGAACTGCTGAAAGTCATAGAGAGCATGAGGCGTTAGAATGGGAACAGACAACAGTGGAATGATTAATTATGGGGCAGGAACAAGAGAAGACAAGAACTGGATTCTACAGGAAAGTAAATTCAACAGAAAAGACCTGAAAAAAATAGAATCAATCTTTTGTCAGGGCAACGGCTATCTGGGACAGAGAGCGGCACTGGAAGAGAAGTACAGTACCGAGAACAAGGGACTGTATCTGGCGGGAACCTTTGACCGGTTTGGCGAAGAAGAGGTGACAGAACTGCCCAACTTCGCTGATTTTACCAACTTTCGCATATTCTTTAACGATGAAGAGTTTCGCATGGTACAGGGAAAAATTATTCTCTACAGCAGAGAACTGAATCTGAAGGATGGAACACTGACCCGCCATGTATACTGGGAGAGTCCGAATGGCATAGAGGCAGAACTGAATTTTGAACGGTTCGTATCTATGGCAGACAGACATGCACTGGGATTCCGGGTTGAGATCAAACCATATAACAGGAACGTGACGGTGCGGATAGCCAGTGGTATTGACGGCAGAGTGACGAATAATGGAACCCAGCATTTCCATGAGGGAGGCAAATATAATCCGGAAAACAGGCTCATGGAGTACTATACCAGGACCGGAGAATCGGGAATTCACGTAATGCAGTGCTTTGGACACCGGCTGTTTCTGGAAGGGGCGGAAATCCGCCCTTTTAAGCGACCGGTTATGGAGAGGCGCTATGCCGGTATGAAGACAGAAGTGGATGTGTCTATAGGGCAGACCCTTGTCATTGACAAAATCTGTGCGGTGTTCACCAGTAGGGACATAGAGGCATCAGAAGGAGAGATACTCTGGAAGACCAGCGAGAGAGGCAGAAAAATCGCACTGGGATATGTGGAAAGCGGATATGACATCCTGAAAAAAAGAAATCAAAAAGAATGGAAGCAATACTGGAATAAGACAGACATTCTGATACGGGGGCGGCATGATTATGATCAGCTTGCGGTGCGCTTTGCGCTGTACCATCTGAATATTATGGCTGACAGACAGGATGACAGGGTCGGTATCGGTGCGAAAGGGCTCTCCGGCGATGGACATGAAGGACATAGCTTTTGGGATACGGAGATGTTTCTGGGCACGTTTTACCTGCTGACAGACCCGGAGGAAGCAAGAAAACTGTTGGTCTACCGGGGCAAAAGCCTGCCGGGGGCAAAAGACAAGGCATACCGCAACGGATACAAGGGGGCGATGTTCCCATGGGAATCTGCCGGACTGACAGACGGAGAGGTGACACCTGTGAGGGGGGAAGCGGATCCAATGACCGGGGAGGAACGTCTGATTCTGACGGGAAAAAAGGAACTGCACATCTCTGCGGATATCAGCTATGCCGTATGGCGTTACTATATGACCACAGGAGATAAAAAGTTCATGCGGGAATGGGGAGATGAGATCATTCTGGCAACCGCTGTCTTCTGGGCAGATCGCGTGGAGTGGGATGGAGACACCTGCCATATCCGGGATATTATCGGACCGGATGAATACAAGGAGAGAGTGGATGACAACACCTACACCAATTATATGGTGAAGAAGAATCTGGAAATGGCAGTCCGGATTGCAGATGTACTGGAAAAGGAAGACCCGGAATACATGGAACTTTTGAACAACCGGTGGGAAATCCGGGAGATGCTTCCACAGATCAGGAAGGCTGCCGGGGCAATCTGGCTGCCGGACAGGGACGAGGAAGGAATCATTCCCCAGTTTGCCGGATATGCAAAATTAAAATACATGGATATCAGCAAATACAAGCAGATGGGGAAAAACGGCGCAAAAGCACTGTTGGAGGATTACACTGTAAATGATCTCCGAAATTATCAGGTGCATAAGGAGGCGGATCTTGTTTTGTTGCTGTTGCTGTTCCCGGAACTGGTTACAGCAGACGTTGACCTGAAATTATTGGAATGCAATTATGAATATTACGAAAAACGAACAATCCATGAAGCACCGCACAGCTATGCCACCCACGCACAGCTGGCTGCTTCACTGAACAGAACGGAGGAAGCCTACGAACTGTTCCACCGATGCTGTGATGTGGATCTGGGACGCGGGGAAGATGAAACCCTATCGGGCATTCACGCAGCGAGCATGGGTGGCATCTGGCAGTGTGTCGTGCAGGGGTTCTGCGGAATACGGATACAGGACAGGAAACTGCATATCCAGCCACATCTGCCGGAAGAATGGGAGCAGGTTAATTTCCGCATCAGCTTCGGAGAAAGTACTCTTGACATCTGCGTAACGCATCAGGGTGCAGAGATCAGCAACAAGACACAGAGACCGATCCCGATAGTCTTTTACGGAAAAGAGGAACTGCTGGATGGCATGCAGCGGCTGAGCCTGCAAAAAGGACAACCATAATACGGAAGAGAGAAAGAAATACCGGGAAAAGGAAAACGTAAAAACCGTGCACGCAGAAAAATGCGTGCACGGTTTTTACGTCCAGTCCCATATGTTTACTGATACAGAGAAACAAATTGCATAATATGCGTTATGCAATAACGGCGGGGAAATGGCTGAAACTGGGAATAAATAACCAAAATAAATAAAAAGAGAACCGCTTGTTTGTGCAAAATAACGTTCCGGATAAAACGATCCGAAAAAAAGCGTACAAGAAATAAAAACGCGTAATAGTCCCATTGACTTACCCATAAAAATGCGATATATATATGATTACGGAGAGTAAAAAGGTATTTAAACATACTGAAGATGTGACCCCTCTTTTGTGAATGATTTTCCCCCCTAAACGACAAAGCAGCTCTCCGATCCAATAGCCTTCCCTCCAGACCGCATCCGGAGGGAAGGACAATCAGGGATGGAAAAAGAAAAGAGAACAGTTATGGAGACGATGAAACAAGGGATTATCGGAAAAACGGCAATTACTATTGCACAAAAGGAAATTCCACATGTGAATAGGGAGAATATGTGGGTATTTTCACTGTTCTGCTATGAATATGGAATTCCGGTTTATCAGATCAAAGCATACGGAGATCTGACCTGCTACGACATCATAATAGATGCCCTGACAGGAACGGTCCTGAAAATAACAGAGAGTTGCCCATGAACTGCGGAGCAGACGCACAAAGGAGAAAAAGCCATGGAACTGCCGGAAGAATTTATCGGAGAAGCTGCCTTCGATGGAGAGAAGGAATGCTTCTATCAGCCATTTTTCAGCACAGATAAGAAATGTATCTGGGGTGCTGAGGCTTTGTTCCGCCTGAAGGACGGGGAAGGCAATTATTATAATATGGATGACCTGGTTGCGAGAGCCGAAGAGGAAGGCTGGGTGGCAGAGATAGACCGCTGGGTCTTCCGGGAAGTATGTAAGAAAATCCCGGAGCTACGGACCTATGGCCTGAAGCGTGTGAATATCAACCTGTCTCCGGCGGTGTGCCAGAACCCGGATACGGTGGAGAATATCCGGAAGGTGCTGAAGCAATACGGGATTTTCCGCAGCGAAATCTGCATGGAGATTACGGAAATGTGTAAGGTAAAAGATAACGAGCACTTCAGCCGCATGACCGAACAGCTGACGGATCTGGGAATCCGGCTGGCACTGGATGACTTCGGCAAGGGCGAATCCAATCTTCTGCGGCTGATGCAGATTCCCTTTTCTACCCTGAAGATCGACAAAGAAATGGTCTGGGGAATGGAGACCAACCGGCTGGCGGCACCACTGATCGAAGACATGATTCATTTCGCCCACCGCTATGGAATTCAGGTGACTGCAGAGGGAGTGGAGACTGTGGAACAGGCAAGGGAGCTAGCCGCTTACGGCTGTGATTACCTGCAGGGTTACCTGATTGCACCACCACTGAACTACCTGAAATTCATTAATTTCCTGAAGAATCAGGGACAGAGGAATTTCCTGGAGAATTAAGGGACGCAGGAAAACATGCATAAACGCATAGCCATAAATTTTCTCCGTTGCTCGTGTGTGGGATGTTTGGTGGTACTTATATTTTACCATGAGTGGAGAGAGAATTTATATATAAACAACGAGAAAACCCAGTAAAATCAATGGGCTGCGGAATTTAACAAATGCCTAAACAAATGTCTGAAAGAAGGAGAAAAGAAGGAAATGAAAAGGGAAAATAACAAACCAAGACCACTGAGGATTGAATTAAAAAGTCTCTTCGGACGGATTGTGGGACTATGACGGTACTGTTCCTTCTGATCATCGGTATCATCATCCAGCTGTGGACGACAGATCAGAACATTATCAATGAAGTGAAATATGGCGCAGACCTCTACAAAGCAGAGGAGGTACATTGCCAGTGGGTGACGAGTCTTGGAATGGCACTGAATTACGGGCAGAACTTCAATGGAACACTGGATTCGACACAATGTGCACTGAGACAGTTCATCTATAATGAAGACAATCCTTCTGCCGAAGCGGCCAGAGCGGGAACTGCAGGAAAGGGATCCGCCGTTGTGGCGGAAAGTATTAAGGAACTTGCGAACCAGGCACAGATTCTGAAAGAACTGACAGAGCGTTTCAGACTCAGAAAAATGAAGTAACATTGAGAAAGTGCCGGGAAACATCAGACACAGACTACATGGAAGAGAAGGCGTTATGAAGAACAACGAACACAGACATAAAAGAAAGAACGGAAGGAAGAACAACAGATACCGGCGTGCTATCTACGGTATTCTCGCTGCGGTGATCACAGTGGGAGCTATCAGCGGGGTGGCGGCATGGGAAGAGGATGCACCTCTGTATCAGGCACCGGATCTGCAGATTGTAGCAGGACAGACAGAGTATGATCTGGCTGCAGGGATCACATATGACAGCAGCAAATATACGCTGTCGGTAGAAGATATCGGCGATCTGGATACCAACCGGATCGGCAGATATGAGGTGGCGTATGCTCTGACACCGATTGCAGAGACCCTGCCGGAAGAGACGGAGACTACCGAACCTACGGAGAGTCCCGAGGTGACTGAGAAGCCGGTTGCGGAGGAAACACAGACTCCCGAAGCGACTGTAACTCCGGAGGAAACACAGACTCCTGAAGCGACTGTAACTCCGGAGGAAACACAGACTCCCGAAGCGGCTGCGACTCCGGAAGCAACACAGACTCCCGAAGCGGCTGCGACTCCGGAAGCAGCACAGACTCCCGAAGCTGCACAGTCCCCGGAGGTCACCACGGCTCCCGAAACCACTATAGCTCCGGAAGAATCCGGCACTTCTACCACAGAAGAATCCAAGGCACCGGAAGCACCCGAAGAGAATACGGAGAATGCTGACGGTGGGGAACTGGAAGAAGCGGACGTAGAGGTGGAGGCAGAAGAAGGACAGCAGTTGTCTGCAGTCCTGCGCAGCTTCTTTCACACGGTAAGTGCCGCTGAAATCGAAAGAACAGAAGCGGAAACTGAAGTGACCACGGAAACACCGGAATCCACAGAAGCACAGACGGAAGGACTTCCGGCAGAAACAACAGAAACAACAGAAACAACAGAAACAACGGAAACCATAGAGACAACCGAAGCCACAGAGACCACAGAAGCGGTCGAAGCAGCCAAAGAGACCGAGGCACCACAGACAGCCGAACCGGTAGAAACTTCTGCCCCTGTGGAGTCTGTAGAAGCCACAGTACCCGTAGCACCTGCTGGAGAGCCGCAGTACTTTACCAGAACTGTCTGGGTCGTAGCCGGTGGAGACGGATTCTTCCTTGGCTATGAAGAGGGAGAAGTGCGTATTTCTGCCAGCGCACAACTGTATCAGTTAGAGCAGAAGAGCGAGGATCCACAGGATTATGAGGTGGTGCTGGCACAGCCGGAAGTACTGACTGCCGGTCTGCGTGCCACGGACATTACGGCAGAGACTGTAGCAGGTGCGGCATTTGAAGTGACCAACGACAGTGAACTTCGCAATGCATTAAACATTGTAAATGAGAATGGCACTGCGGTAATCCGCAATATCCGTTTTGGCACTTATAATATAGAAGTAACAGCCAGCGATTCCGAGACCGGTAAGACGGCCACAGTGACCAGAACCGTTACGGTGGAAGGCATTGCTTTCGATGCACCGACACTGTATGTCGGTACGCGCAATACGGAATATAATCTGACGGCAGACATGACGGCAGTGGATGAGAACGGTAACAACGCAGAAATCTATGTCGTTGATGAGAGTGCACTGGCGGCTGCCAGAGAGACTCTGGAAGATGAAGAGACCGGTGAAGTGATGGAACGTTTTATTCCCGGAATCTATCATGTAATACTGGGAGCAAAACATCCGGCTACCGGCGAAGAATTCACTGTGGAACGAGAGGTAGAAGTTGTAGAAGGATATTATCTATATGCACCTACTCTCTATATAGAAGCAGGAAGCACAGACTATGATGTCACCGAAGGAGTAGAACTTCGCTCCGCAGATACGGAAGAAGCTATGGAAGATGCAGTGATCACAGTGGAGGACATAAGTGACCTCTACCGTGGCATAATGGAAGAGGAAGAGACCGGAGAGGCAGGCGTAGCAGTTCAGACTTACAGCATGGAGGATGAATTACTGTCGGTGCGGACTGGTGAAAACGGAACTGATAATGAGGAGGCTATGCCAATGCTTCCATTGAATGCCGGTGAGTACACTGTTACCCTGTCTGCGGAGAATCCGGACGGCAGCGGAGATCCCATCACTGTCGTGCGTACCCTGAAGGTACCTGCCAGAGCAGCAGAGACTCCTACAATGAACTTTGAAGCAACGGCTTATAAAGAAAGACTGACCAGCGATAAATATAAATCTGGACAGGTAGATTCCATTGGTGGTGGAAGAATAGTAGATAACTTGGATAGTTTATTTGATTCCGTGTCGAATGGCAGTGCTAAAAGGAAAGTTACAAATTATCATTATGCCTATATGACAACTTCTGGCAGATATCCACCGAATAGTGAAGTGTTCATGTCCAAGCTGCCTGAAGCAAGAGAATGGCTGAAGATTAAGAGATACACATCGCAATCAAGTGGTGGAACATATAGGGTAGAATATGAAGATATTTATTTGGGACATTATTTTGTCAGCCAAATAAGCTTATCAGCAAAAGCGGATGCTGCTCTGGATTATTACGTTTCAGTAGTGGGCACAAATCCTTCTGAAAATAGGAATCAAAGCGTTTCAATTCTTATTGGAAGAGATGTTGAAAGCGAAATGGCTCAACAAAGTACATATTGGAGTCAGGTAACACTACCGCAAATGAATAATGTCTTGGTTCCAAGCTCCGGTCAGACGATTCCAGGAACATCTATACAGTTAAAGTGGACTTATTCTAATCAGCCTGGTTTGTACCTGACATCTAATGGTTATACAGGCCCGATGATGCTGAGTAATACAGTACTGTCGTCGAATTCAAGCGGACATTTTAATCAAAAAATAGGTGACTGGAATCATTATGTAAATGGAGCCCGGGATCAATGGGATTCTGGTGAGATAAAAACAATGAAAAATGGAGGAACTCCGGATATAACATTGACACCATTTACTACCGTGAGCAATCGTAATCTGGACATTCAGGATTTAGACAGGATGCTCGATAATGTCACCCCGGAAGCGTCTATATTGGTAGATGGAACGGGTAAGGACTTTATCGTACCCTACGGTACGGAACAGGGTTCTGAGAGCAATCCACAGATAATACCGAACATGCAGTATTGGCTGAAAGGTTTTCAGTTGAATAAAAACACTGGAGATGAACGAGTTGCATATACCCTTCAGACGAACACCTGGTTCAAACTGGAAGACCTCAAGGCTACCACAACTGCCTCTGATAAGGGAAACAACTGGAAGGTCAGCGGTGCGGGAGATTTTGAATTTGTGGCAAACGATGGTGTGAGCACCGTGAATCTGTACTCCGAGAATCAGAAGAATGTGAAGATTACCCAGAAGGGTAACCACACCGACAGCACCAGCGCAGTTACCTCTTTTGCAGAGAGCCTGACACTGGATCTCTCCGGTGGAACATCAAAGTTCCTGAACCTGACATCTGCCGACACACAGGCAGGTGCAGGAAATACAAGCAGACTGATTCTCAAGGGCTCCAAGAGTGTGGCAAGTATGACCCAGACCGCAGGCGACCTCTGGGACAGCGGTGCTGACAAGGGAAAGATCGCCACTGGTATTCTGGATGTGCAGACGGCTGATTTTACCGTACTGAAAGCATCCGCACAGAGTGTGAGCGATCCTGTGATTACCGTATACAATCATCTGCTCTCTAACGGTAAGCAGATTACGGTTGGCAAGGATGGAGGAGTCTTTGCAGACGGTGAAGTCATCGCAGTAAGTAAAGGCGAGAAGCTGGACGCTACTGACTTCACCACCGATGCTGCGAACCAGGCACAGAACATCTACACGATGAATCTGGATGACTATACCGTCATCGCGAAGAAGCTGAACTCCAAGCCGATCCAGATTCTCAAGGGAGATGCGCAGCTGTATACAACCGATACTTACGCAGAAGCATTTCAATGGATCCAGACCAATGGAGACGGCGGAGAATACACCGTGAAGATTCTGGTTCCCAGAAACTATGGAACTACAGACAGAGATGCCCTGATGCAGGTGACTACAGCGAAAGCATCCAAGATCACACTGGAAGCTGCAGACGGAGCCAATATTGACAACGGCTACATGAGAATGCGTGCTGCCAGTGAACTGACGACTCTGGAAATGCATGACCAGGTAAAAATGGAATTAAAGAACATTTCCGTTCGAAGAAGTAATGCAGAGGGTCTTACCGATGAACAGATCATCTTTGTGAATAACAGCAGTGAACTGACCATCGGTGCCAATTATAAGACGGTAGGAGATAAAGCCGACATTTACGGCGGAAGCTCCACGACAGACAGTACGAAAGATACTACGGTTATCGTAAACGGTGGAATCTTCCAGAATGTTTACGGTGGCAGCATGGAGCCCCACAGTCACAGTGGCAAATCATATATTACCGTGGGATCGGGGGCAACGGTTACAACTATCGACGGTGCCAGCAAGGGAGAGAAGCAGAAACCCACCGGCAAGACTGCAGAGATCACACTGACTACCGGAGCCAGCATCGCGAATGTCTACAACTACGACAAGATGATGGTAGAGGCAGCGGCGACCATCTCAGAACAACTGGATTCCGAGAAGATAAAGACGGATCAGGGAACCGCCTATACCGGAGATGCTTATCAGGGTGAGACCATCCTGAAGGCGAATGCTACGCTGACTCTGTCCAATGCCTCCGGCAGACGACAGATGGGAAGCTTAAAGCTGGATGCGCAGGCAGCAGCAGGTGCGACCTTCCAGTTTAATAAGGCAGTGGGAACCGTAAGTGAAACCAACAATGAACAGTTGATATGGCTGACTGCAAAACAGCCGGTAGACGGTACGAACACGAACCACAAAATCACAGTGAAATACACAGAGGGCACAAAACCCACCGCTAATGACATTATCTTCTATCTGCCGAATGCGGATCACACCAGTAAGACGGTTCACACTACTTACATTGAGGATGGCTTTGGTGGAGTGGATGCAAAGGGAGATGCCTGCCTGATGTTACCCAGTCCGGGTACCAACACGATCATCATGAAGAACATGAGTGTTGGCTTGTCTGTGGGAGACAGCAATACCGTAACAGCATTCATGACTGTTGCGGATGCCATCAATTCTACGGATCCCAACAAACTGGGTATCAAGAAGCTGGAAGAGACAACGCCGGGACAGAATTACCGCATTACTTTCTTTGCGGATGGCTATGCATTTACGTCAACAGACAGTGCGGCAATCGTGTCCATGTGGACGAGCCGGGTGGGGAATGTGACATGGACCAGTAAGATCAGCGTGGATGGCAGCGAACTGGCTGCGGCCAACACCGTATACGGAGCCAACGGCGACATCAGCTTCTTTGGAGCCAAGACGATCATAAAGGACATTAAATTCGATGCGCAGACGGATATCAATGTATACGCAGAGGGTAAACCACTGGAAGTACAGACTGGTGTGGAGACAGAAGGACCGGGACTGATCAATATCTATGGTGGCAGTAAGACCAATGCTACGACTTCAGATACGTCTATTATCGTACAGTCCGGTAAGATCGGAAATATCTACGGAGGCGGCAAAAAGCCTCACACCGGCAACACGAACATTACCGTAAGCGGAGGAACAGCGAAAAACATTTATGGCGGCGGCAGCGGGGCGGAGGGAACCGTATCCGGATCCACGACTGTCAAAGTAGATGGCTGTGATATCACAAACGGTGGTATCTACGGCGGTGGCATGGGAACTGCGGCAACGGTAGGCGGAAGCACCTCTGTGACCTACGTCAACCAGAACGCGACCGAGCACAAAACCGATATTTTAAAGGCAATCAGCGGCTCCGGTACCGACGATGCCGGAACACTGGTAAATAATGTTACCGGTGACAAGAGGATTCATCTGACAGCTAAGGGCAGAACCTTTACAGCAGGTCTGGTGGTGACGGATCTGGCGGGATTTGACGCACTGGAGCTGGGACAGACCGGAGGAACGGCGACAACTTACGAGAGAGCACTGTTGCGTGTCACCGGAAGATTTGACAGCAAGGCGGTGGATGATGGAAACAATGACCGTACTGCAAAAGTAACGCTGCATCAGGCGACACTGATCACCGGCAGCACGACTCAGGGACATATCGGTCAGCTGGTGCCCGACGGGGAATGTCTGTTAGTAGTAGCCCGTAAGGACGACAACAGCACGATGCCCCTGATGGTGGATCAGAAGGCTAACGAGGTTCAGGTGAGCGCAAAGTTAAAGCTTGCGGTACTTAGAAGTTATAACGATACCAAACTGGATCTTTACAACAAAGTGGGAGACAGACTCATCCAGTTCACGAACACAAACGTAGCGGATTCCGAATATGAAAAATATGAGGATGCACTTTCCACACGATTGTCCGTGAAACAGGAGGAGGATAATGGAAATGTCTACATCAAGTTTGACGTTAAAAAGTCCCACCTTGCCTACGGATGGATAGAATATCCGGATGGAGCACCCGACAGTACGACAGATACTGTGACAAAGCGTAAGATTCTGCATCTGGTGTATGACAAAGAAAATGAGCATGAAGTGCGTACCCAATATGCAGCCGGTTACATTGTCGCATTACCCAAGGACAAAGTAAATGAGGCAGAAGCAGCAAACTATACAGTGATCGACACAGAGTTCGAGAAGAACGGTACTTTCAGCGCGGCAGTAAATGCACTGAATCCTGTGAAGGTTGAATGTACGATCAATAACAGTGCGGCCGGATCCAAGGGAGCACATGAGGCAACAGCAACGGTGGAAATCACAGATCTGGATCCGGAAAATAACTGGTATGTCCTGCATATGATGTGCGCCAATGGAGATTCACTGACCACGGTTCTGGATGTGGATGCACCACAGAAGGTGGAGGGAGATGTAAAGATAAAAGCAGAGTATGATTCCGCCAGTGAGAGTTATATCTATGAACTACATCTCAGTGATAAGGATTATCCGGATAAGACCAAACTACCCACCACCAAGCCGGGTGATGCGGATGCAGATGACTACAGACTGACTTATACGGCAAACGGTATTACTTCCGCCTTCTGGTCGGTAGGAGCACTGTCAGGAACTGGAACGACAGCAGCAGATACAGAAGCAGTAAAGCAAAAAAATGCGATCAGTGCACAGCCGGAGACGAACGGACTGTACAGCACGGCAAGTGTAGTGCTGCTGGCGGATGGAGTAAGCGCAGTTCCCGGAGGAGCTTCAGCAAAGGTAACCGTAACAGTACCGAAGGAAATAGCAGAGGCTCATAAAACAGATGCCATCTGGGTCTATGCCAAGGATGCAGCCAATAATACAGTGAAGATTCCCATTCCGTTAAATGCCAATATCATTGACGTAACCGTTCCTATGGAGGCCAATGTGATCGCAGTGAAGAAAACGGAGATTGGAGCTGACAGAGAACTTCTGGCACCGGAACTCAAGGTGATCAACAATGGTACAAATAAGATAGAAGTACAGATTTCCGGATTCCAGACGACACAGACACAGAATAACTTAAATCTTGTGGTTAAGGAGAAGACAGCGGTATTCCAGGCAGACGAAATCGCACTCTTCCTGAAGGAAGCAGGAACTACGACTTTCAAGGAGACAAACGTCAAAGAGGTGAACACCACGCCCTTGACAATCGGTACCTTGAATGCTTCCGGGCAGGCAGGTGATACTGCATCCTATACCTTTGATGCCGGTTATCATGTGAACAACATTAACGTACCGGATGGATTTATCCGTAACACCTTGAGCTATCACTTCAGAATTGCGGAGGGGAATTGATGAGCAGAACCGGAAATAAGGAAGAAAACACCCTGTCCGCAGCACTGGAACAAAAGCTGAAAGCCCGCAGAAGGGAAAAGAGAAAAAAAAGACGCAGAGTTACAGGAATCATGATCGCAGCTACTGCTGCGGTCGTGGTTCTGGGAATTGGTCTGACGGCACTGATCAGGAATGTGGCAGAAGATCGTAATGCAAAAACACTGTCAGAGGATACCATTACGAAGGAAGATCTCCGCCTGCAGCTGCAACAGCAGACAGATGCGAGCAACTTCCGGCTGCTGATCAACACCGCTCCGACGTCCGAGGACGGACGAACGGCAGACTGGTGTATTTCTAACAGTGCATCCAACCATTACAACATGCAGGTAGTCATCTGCAGGGAGGATGGGACAGAACTCTATACCAGCGCAGTGCTGGCTCCCGGAAGAGACGAGCTGGAGGGAGAGATGACGCAGACACAGGAAGCCGGAACATATCCGGCTACAGCGACAGCATATGCACTGGACCCAGAAACCGGGGAGAAAATCGGCGAGGTTGTCGTGGACATAATCCTGACAGTAGGGTCAGAAGAGGCTGACGATGTCGGAGTCATTACAGATAGTAGCTCAGAAGAGTCACTATAGATGCATAAGACTATGTAATTGCTGAAAAGAGGAATTACACAAGAAAAGGAGATTCATTTTATGAAGAAAAAGAAATTTGCCGCGGCACTGATTGCCACACTGGCAGTAACACAGAGTATGACTGCTTTTGCTGCACCCGCAAACAATAGCCCCACCGGTGACCAGCACACCACCATTGGTATTATGGAAGCAGAAAAGGATATCTCACAGGTATCCTTTGAAGTACCTTTGTATGTCACCACCGCAGCTATTTCCGGCAGCACGAAACTGCTATGTCCGGATGGATATGACATCAAGAACACTTCTACTACGGATCCCATCGGCGTGGTAAGCCTGACTGTAGAACGTGTCGGTGACTGGAATACGGTAGACAGTGCACCGACAACCGGAAATAAACAGGATGTAATGTTGACCATTGGTGATCTGACTCTGCCGTCCGTAAATGAAAACACGTCCCAAAATACCGTAGTATTTTTAGATGCGAAGAAAAGCTGTGCATTTTATGGCAAGACCACTGGAAAGACGGACAAACTGACTTCGATTCCTGCAGGTCAGACATTGTCCCAGGCTGCCGGAGGCCCCGCAGTTACCGAGGCAGCTTATAAGGGACTTGGCATTTCCGGCACCGTAAGTAATGATACCCGTACCAATAAGAAGGCGGCAGCCCAGTTTAGAGTCACCTATGTGATTTCCATGCTGGATGCCAACGGAGATCCTCTGGGCAACACCTATGTGGGTGACAACAAGGCAGCATCCGGAATGCAGTAATATGTGACACTTTCCGGCGACGGAAAAGCAAGGAGGCCAAACGTGGCAAAACAGATTAGAAAAAGACGGTTACGCAAAGTGGCCAGCGCGGTCACGTTTGCACTTGCCGTAATCACTCTTTCCGGCAGAGCTGCACATCATGTGGAGGCTGCGCAGAACGGAAAGACAGAGGTAAATGTCGGAGTGACCCAGCTGACCGAAGGAAATGTATCCTTTGAAGTCCCGCTGTATTACGTCATCTGTGTGACCATGGATGAGGATGGCAAGGTGAAGGTAATCGAGCCGGACACGGACAGCTACAGCATCGTCAATAAGAGCAGTGGAGATCAGAAGGTGGCGGTAACACAGATCAGCGTATCGGGTGTAAGCGGCGGTTCCTGGTCACTTACAGGTTCGCAGGCGGATCTGGGAACCTCATCTACAGACAAGAAGATCCATATGACCGTGGGAGGTATAGATCTCCCGGCAGTTACCGCAGGAAATACCACACCACAGGCGGTGGACACCGCAGCTTCCACCAACAGCTTCTATGCGAACGGTAAATACGTAGGAATGGCTTCCTACGATGCGAAGGCCCCGGAGAACAGTACCATTAAAGTGCCGATCCATTCGGAGGTATCTTCCGCATACAGTGTGACACAGAATGCGAAGGCGGTGGCACAGTTCCGACTGGCATACACGGTAAGTCCGCTGAACAAAGACGGCGAAGTCATGAAAGCGAAATAGGACAACAGACCCGGCACCGTCGACAAACGGTGACGGGCTCTGCAGGATCCCCGCGGGTGCGGAGCTCCTGCAGAGCCTGAGAGATCTGTGGAAGAGAGAAAAGGGAGAAGAAGGCATGACAGAGACAGATAAGCTGGATCATTTGAACCGGATGATCGATGGCAGGTTGCAGAAAAAGAAAGAAGAAGACAGGAAAAAAAGAAAATGGCTGCTGTTAGTGCTTCTGTTGTTACTCCTGGCAGCTGTTGCGGGAGGATGCTTCCTATGGAAGCAGACACGTCCGAAGAGCCGTTTCGAGATGGATCGTAACGCATTGGAGGGATTTCTCCCAGGCAAGAGTGAGGAAGAAATCCAGGCGGAACTGAACCGCATTATTGAGGAGGGGAGAGCCAATTTCTCCATGCTTCCTAATCCGGTGATCCGGGATGGACAGATGAGTGTATGGATTGAAAACGTTGTGGCAAATCATTATTACATTCAGGCGGATATCTATCTCTACCCTGAGAAGAACAACCGGGAGAACGCAGAACTCCTCTACAGTTCCGGTCTGCTGAAACAGAACTCGTATATAGATTTCGTAGATGTGGATACGGATGCTGCACCGGGCGAATATGACGGTATTGCCATCTTCACGGCGGTGGATCCGGATACCCTGGAGGAGATCGGCAAGGCAAGTCTGGTGCTGGTCATCACCGTGGAAGAATAAGACAGGAAGAAACAGATGAGGGAACAACGTGAGTGCATTAGAGAATGAATTAGAGAACAATCTGGAGATACTGGATCTGAAGACACCACCGGACGCGGAACAGATGAAGCAGGAGCTCCGTGGGGAGATTGAGAGAGAGATCCGGCGGAAACAACGGAAAAAAAGATGGCTGTGGCTTCTTCTGCTATTGCTGCTTCTGATGGCGGGATATTTCCTCTGGCGTTACATGGGGGATCAGAAAAGCGACCGGATTCAGAAGGAACTGAATGCGGAGATGGGGATCCTTCCGGGAATGAGTGATGAAGAGATTCAGGACAGACTGAACCGGCAGGTGGCGGAAGGGATGCTGAACATGGACATCAACCCAACCCCGCAGTTTGCGGACGGAACATCGGAAGGCAACATCCGGATTCAGAACATTCAGGGGAACAAATACAGCTTTTCCGTCAGCGTTACCTGCATCGGGGCCAGCGAGGATCCGGGGGCACAGGACTATGTGGACAGTGTTGTCATGACGACGGGAATGATCGATCCCGGCAGCTTTGTAGAGTATAAAAAGCTGGATGAAAACCTGCCGAAAGGGCAGTACACCTGTGTCGCGACATTCCATGCCTACCGCAGGGAGACCGATGAGGAGACGGGAACGGAGAATTATGAACCGGTGGGAGCCGGAGGCGTACAGATACTGATTACGGTAAACAATTAACCATAGGAGTCAAATGGCATGAGAAAAAAGACAAAAAAACATTTATTACAGACTGGCTGTGCACTGCTGTGTACGTTCCAGCTGTTGGGCGGAGCCTTATTTCAGCCGTTGACGGTGCAGGCGGGGACCGCTCCCGGTTCCGATGTCTATATGGAAGAGTATGACAACGGCAAAGACTACACCGGATGGTATACTGTGACGGTGAAAGTCGTGGATGACGCGACCGGAGATCCTCTGGAAGGTATCTATGTGACATTGAACTCCAAGGACAAGGGAGATGCGGGACACGGACCGAACATCAACGGCATCAAAGAATATATGACGGACAGGGATGGATTGTTGGAGTTCCGTATTTATCCCAGCCCTGTCACTTACGCAGCCATCGTGTCTGCGGGACAGAAGGGATATGCGGCACTGGAACAGTACGTAGGAGCCATCACGAAGGACTTTAGCATCATCGAACTGCGCCTGAAGAAGGAGGATCCGACCCCGACACCTATAGTGAAGCCGACAGCATCCCCGACACC
>DJEP01000018.1:21611-26874 GCA_002431915.1 Lachnospiraceae bacterium UBA5895
ACAGCATCCCCGACACCTACGGTGAAGCCGACAGCGACCCCGAACAACAATAATACACCGAAACCGACAATGACTCCGGTACCGACTCAGACGGCAAGACCCGGTGCCAGACCGACACCAAAGCCGGACAAGATTACCCAGGATGAATACGTGATTCCGGGAGCGGACAATAAGACCGGAACCGAAGACGACATCACTGTAAGACCCGGTAAGGACGATGATGGTAATAATAACTCCAGCATCGACAAAGACGGCAACGTAGACCTGCCGGATGGAGGCGAAGTCATTGTACCCGTCATTCCGGACAGGGGAGACACCCGTATTGATGTACCGGAAGGCACTGTGATAGATCCCGACGGAACGATCCATCTGCCGGAGAATGATCAGAAGACAGAAATCACTCTTCCCGGTAGGGACACCATTCTGGACACCGAGGACGATGTGATCGTGAGACCCGGTCTGGATGAAAACGGCAAAAACAACGCAAATATCGACGAGACCGGCAAAGTAGATCTGCCGGATGGAGGCGAGATCATCCTGCCGACACAGCCTGATAAGGGAGATATCCGTGTGGATGTGCCCGGTGGCACAACGGTAGATCCGGATGGAACCATCCATCTGCCGGAGGATGACCAGCAGACCGACATCACCCTGCCCGGTAAGGATGCGACTCTGGATACTCCGGATGACATTTTCCTGAGACCGGAACTGGATGAGAGTGGTAAGAACAATTCCACAATAGATGATGAGGGAACCGTAAATCTGCCGGACGGCGGCAGAGCAACTTTCTCCAGCGAACCGGATGCGGGACGGATCGGTGTGATCCTGCCTCCCGGCTCCACCATAACGCCGGATGGCACCATCACGATTCCGGATGGAACGAAGAAGGGTTATGTTCTGCCCGGCAAGGATGCAGCTCTGGATACAGAAGATGATGTGATTGTAGATCCCTTCATGGGAAATAACGGCAAGGACAATTCTGTACTCAGAGAAGACGGAAGCATTTATCTGCCGGATGGCGGTACGGTTACCTATGCGGATGGCACAGTCATCGAAGTACCCGGCGGTACTATTGTACTGCCGGACGGCACGATCATCTGGCCAACGAATGCGGAGGCAAAATATATCGGATTCTGGGACTGCATGTTCCACTGGTTTGAAGTCATGATCCTGCTGCTTCTCATCATCCTGCTGCTTACCAGATTACACTGGTTGAAACAGCGTAAGAAAGAACTGGAGGAGATGACCAAGGCTGGCTGGGTGAACCATGTGGATCCCGAATGGCTGACCCAAATTGAAGAACAGCAGAAGAAGACAGGAATTATCTTTTATGCTGCAATTATGACACTGGCATCATTGTGCATGATTCTGTTCTATATCTACATCCCGGAACACTGTATCGTGGATGTACCGATGCTGGTACTGACTGTAATTGCAGACCTGATATTTATCGTACTGCTGGCGGTCAGAGAACGAGATCTGAAGAACCAGCTGGAAGAAAATCATTCCAATAAAAAGGAAGATGCAGATAAAAACTAAAAACAGGAGAGACAGGAAAAGGGTAATCTCCGGAAAGGGACAAAAGCAAAATGAGGGACTTTATTAAGGAACTGGATGAGATCAGTACCGGATTCCGCGGCTACGACAAGGAAGAGACAATGCTGTATATCAAGGATCTCCTGCAGTACTGCGAGGAAGAGAAGAAAAAGGACATGGACAAGCTCATAGAGCAGTCCGATACGCTCCGCAAGGAACTGAACGAGGCAAAAGACCGCGAAGCCGAACAGAAGAGACAGTACGATGCGCTTCTGGAAAAGTTTGAAAAGCTGTCAGACGCTGTCAGCGAAAACGCAAAACACAATGCGGAGCGTGACTCCCAGCTGGACGACTTCCACAGAAAGGAGGAGGAGATCAAAACCCTCCTCCAGCAGACCAGAGAGGAAGCTGATGCTGAGAAGAAGAAACTGATGGCGGAGACCAAGGAGAAATGCCTGAAGGTTCTGGCACAGGCTGAGGAAGAGAAGCAGAAGATTATTGATAAGGCAAATGAACAGGCTTTGGAAATACGGACGAAAGCATTTGAAGAGAACAAGCGGGTAAAAGCAGAGACGATCTATCTGCGGGGCGAACTGGATCAACTGGCAGAGAGACTGAGACCGCTTCTGTATCCCGGGGGAACAGGGGAACAGGAGAACGCTTCCGGCAATCGGAACAATATCATTGCAGGGACACTGGCGGAAGGACTGATGTCGGATGACGTCAAAGGATTATGAGATAGAGCTGCGGATTCAGCAGCTGAGGGGAAAACGAAAAAAAAGAAGGTTTCTCCTCGGACTGCTGATCTGGTGCGGCTGTGTCTGGATCGTGGCCTATCTGCTCTACGGGGTATGTGTGGTAGAGGGGAACTCCATGCGGCCCGCATTTCTGCCGGGGGATATTGTCATCTATCAGAGAGGGAAGAACATTACACCGGATTACAATGATGTGGTGATACTGGAGACAGAGGCAGACAAAAGAATTATCAAACGGATCGTTGGGAAAGCGGGAGATATTATAGAAATAGATGAGAGAGGGCATCTTGTCCGGAATGGGGAAGAGATACGGGAGCCGGAAATTCTGTTCGGCCATCAGGATCTGGACAGTGAGATAGAATTTCCGTATACCGTACCGGAAGGATGCTTTTTTTATCTGGGGGACAACCGTCCGGTATCTCTGGACAGCAGGATACTGGGGACGGTAACACAGGGAGACATTAAGGGTAAAGTGATCGGATTATTCCGGTTCGGCAATTGGAATCAGAAAACAAGATAAATGCAGAAAATGAATTATAAGGAAGGAAAGGAGAGGAAGCAATGAAGAGAAAAGCATGGAGGCATCTGATGTCGGGAGTGGTATCCGTACTTACCATGGTGACCATTGTTACAGCCACTCCCGTAACTTTCAGAATCATTACCCATGCGGCCGGTCCGGGAGCGGAAGCGGCCAACCTTGTGGTTCTGGTGAAGTTCTTGGGGGATGACCGGGATATGGCGGCGGACGGCTATAATCATACATATCCTTATCAGACGGCAGGAGCACCGGCGACCTACTGGGAACTGATGCAGAGGTATTTTAACGGCAGAGGGGATACCGTCGCAGCGGGATCCTTTCAGGAGTATTTTCTGACCATGTCCGGAGGAAAACATCTGGTGACATCCTATTTTCCCCAGAGCAATACGGATGGTACGGTGGTCTACCTGACCATGGCGGACACGGTGGACGCATATAAGGGAGCGGCAGGGGAAGCAAAACTGATCGGAGAGATCTGTGATCAGCTGAATACAGCATATCCTGCATACGACACGGATCAGCTGGATAAGAACGGAGACGGCTACGTGGACAACCTGATGATCCTGGCATCCGTGAAAAGTACGGGGCAGTACACGCCCCATTCCGGTAACAACGGAGGTACTTCGGAGTTTGACGGGCAGAAAATAGGTGCTTACAACATCCTGGAGACCTTCACCATGGATCTGGGCGGAATGCTGACAGAGACTTTTGACCGGCACACGGCGGCGCATGAATATCTTCATACTTTCGAGATCCCGGACTATTACCGGAGCAACGAGGGAAGCGGCGGAGGAAATGTACCGGTAGGTATCTGGGATCCCATGGGAAGTCCCACGAACCGTCCACTGCCTCTGGCAGAGACGAGAGAACAGCTTGGCTGGACACAGATCCCGGAGAAAGATGCCGTGACCGCAGAGTATACCTTATATACCGCAGACGCTGCCTATGCGGACCGCGCAAAGGAACAGGCATTAAAATTCTATACACCGTTATCCACAGGGGAATATTTCGTCGTGGAGTACCGGAAAGCAGGTACCCGCTATACGACAGATCCTGACTGGAAGGGTACTACGACTTCCGGGGATATCGGAGATGGCATCATTGTATACCGTGTGAATCCGGCATACCGTCATGAGGGAAATCTGCAGGGGAATGATTACCTCTATGTGTTCCGGCCGGGAGAGACCGGCATCCGGGATGCGGCGGGAGAGATCCAGAAGGCGCAGCTCGGACTGACACAGTATGGAGCAAGCCGGACAGAGACCGGCAATGCGGATATGACCGCAGACATTACTGCGGGAAGCATCTGCTATTCTGACGGACGCAATTCCGGAATGCAGCTGAAAGTCACCGGGCAGACGACAGACTCGGTTACTTTTCAGATTACATTTCCGGACTATACCACACAGGATCTGTGGGACAGCGTAAAAAACGCGGATGGAAGCAGTCCTTTTGACGGCATGGAGGTATGGGATACGAAGACAGCCTCCGATGGAAAGAATCTGTATGTGCTGGCAGAAGAGATGACTTCGGCAAAACTGTTCTCCTACGATGGTCAGAACTGGACAAATTTAGGAACTGCCGGAACCACAGGAGCCAGCTACGATATGACGTTATATCAGGGAGAACTCTACCTGCTCAGGGCAGGATGGGATAGACAGAATACCCTGATGAAATATAATGGCAGCGGGTTCACAGCAGTCTCTTCCCTGACAGCAGGAAGTTCCAATTATCCGAAGCTTGGCGTAGTAAACGATACTTTATATGGAGTGCTGGAGTCGGATGAAAATAAAAATGCCAGAATTTATAAATATGATGGAACCGGTATGGCGCAGGTGGGGGATGCGATTCCGTATCAAAGCTTTGCGGCACCGGTATTTTTGCAGGAGGACGGGGAGCCAGCCCTGATCTATGCAGACCGGGATAACCTGCGGGAGGTAAGACTGGAGCAGAACACATGGACAGAGGTATTCCGGAAGGATACGGCAAGTGGTAACGCAGCGGTTACTGCCGGCGGTAAAAATTACCTGCTGAGCACCGGAAATAACACCAGCCCGGTACTGAGAAGCTGGGAGAATGCAGGACAGATGACGGAGATCACACTCTCTGGGATTCCTGCAGGTGCAGCTTCCGGAGATCTGGCATCGGATGGAGAAAACCTATATCTTACAGTAACGGTACGGCAGGAAACGATGACCTATACGGCACCGCTGACAGATACGGGGAATCTGACACTCCTCGGAAGCAGCGTCAGCAAGACTGCCATGAAGGGAAGCATGAATCTTCTGGGAGACAAGGTGTATGTCGCAGTGGCCCCGACCTACGGCAATGCCATGACCGTGCAGAGCCATGCAGCACTGAAGAGGCAGCCGGTTGTCACACCGTCACCGACGGCGAGTCCAATGGTAAGCCCGACAGTGAGCCCGACGGCAAG
>DJEP01000018.1:26941-27968 GCA_002431915.1 Lachnospiraceae bacterium UBA5895
CCGACAGTGAGCCCGACGGCAAGCCCGACAGCAAGCCCGACAGCGAGTCCGATGGCAAGCCCAACGGCGACAGCGAGTCCAACGACAGCACCGACAGCATCACCGACGGCAGCCCCAACACAGCAGCCGTCTTCGGGGAATCATTCGGGTGACAGAGAAGACGCGGCACCGCCGCCAACATCTACTCCCACGGTGACACCGACAGCATCCCCTCGTCCGATGAAGACTACTGATACGACGATCCGGCCCTCTCCCGCACGGGAGACAGCCACCCCTGCACCGACACCGACGGCATCGCCCACAGCAAGTCCGGAACCGACTCCGACCTATGAGACCGTAACCATCGGAGGAGAGAACTTCCGTCAGGAAATGCAGGAGAGTACACAGACCATACAAGAGTCGGGGACCGATACAGAAAATTCGTCCAACAGAAAGAAATCCACCATAGCAGGTGTGATCGGAACGGCCTGCGGAGTTATAGTCTGTGCCGGAGTGGGATACCTGATTTTCAAGAGATACAAAAAAGAGGGTGCAGACCATTAAAATCTGCATCCTCCGGTTCCCGTAAAATATAGGAGAATCCCCTCTCAAAAAGATTTTAAAACAATCCAGCAGAAAAGGGAAGAAACTTTCATCGACAAATATCGGGCAGATCTGAAAAAGATAAGGAAGAAGACATGAAGAAACTAAAAAATAAAAAAAATCTTACAGGAAAAAGAGTCCTGCCAGTGATTCTGTCAGCCGCTCTGCTGATCGTATCCATTAAGCTGGTCAGCGCGGATGAAGTAGATAGCAAGCTGCCCTATGACGCACCTGATCTGACTCTGATGCAGGGTGACTTAGACTATGACCTGACAGACGGCATCGACTATGACAGTGATAAATATGAACTGTCCATCACAGATTTCGGCGGCTTCGACATCAACGTGCCGGGAGAATATGAAGTTTCCTATGCGTTGACAGAGAAACTGGAAGAAGTGGCAGCTACCGTTTCCCCGGATGTGACCGAGGCACCGGAAATGCTGGA
>DJEP01000018.1:28052-28517 GCA_002431915.1 Lachnospiraceae bacterium UBA5895
GCTGGAAGCAACCGAGGCACCGGAAGTAACGGAAGCACCGGAAGCAACCGAGGCACCGGAAGCAGCCGAGGCACCGGGAGTAACGGAGGCACCGGAAGCAGCCGAGGCACCGGAAGCAACCGAGGCACCGGGAGTAACGGAAGCACCGGAAGCAGCCGAGGCACCGGGAGTAACGGAAGCACCGGAAGCACCGGAAGCAGCCGAGACACCGGAAGTAACGGAAGCACCAGAAGCTGCGAATACCGCAGAAGCATCTGAGCCGGATGCATCGGAAGCATCAGACACTACCATCTCCGCCGACGCAGAACAGACTGCTGAAGAGGAAGCAGCGGAACAGGCCGTAGAGATCACGGAAGAGGAACCGCCCATGGCGGATCTCGTGATGGAGACCCCGGCAGCGGAAGCAACCCCTGAGGCGACAGTAGAAGCTACAGCAGCCCCGGAGGCAACCGCAGAGGTGACGGC
>DJEP01000114.1:0-19293 GCA_002431915.1 Lachnospiraceae bacterium UBA5895
GAATATGGAAAAATCTGGCAGAAGTCCATGGAAATCTGCACTGCAGCGGCAGAAAAAGCAAAAACAGAGCCGGAGGCGCAACTTAGTGAGGAAGATGTCCTGACGGTTCTGATCACAGACTGTATCGACAGAGAACGCACGGTGACCAGAAATGTTACCGTGCAGAGAAATGAACTGCTTACCACACCGCTGCTCCGCAGACTGGGGAAAAAAGGGATGGTTGAATTCCGCGAAGAAATCCGGAAGGCTGTCGGGGATGATTATCTGAAGGAACAGGCGGCAAAAGGAAACAGGAAATTCGTGGAAAGCCACAGGAATACACTGGGAGTGTTGGAGGGAAAGAGCCTGAGCAAACGAATCGAAGGGCACCGGAGACAAAAGGCAACGACAAATCTGGAAAAAGTGGCAAATTCCATAAAAAAATAAAAATTAACGTCATTTGTCCACTTTTTGTCCCCATGGGACTGTTATGCTATACCTATAAAAGCTACGAGCATTTTAATTAGGAGGATGAACATATGAAGAAACGAAATAGCAATGAAAACCGCATCTGCATGACGGTTCTGGCGGTAGGGGCAATGTTCCTGGCAACCGGTATTCCCGCACAGGCAGCAGACTTCAGCAGTGTGGTTAATCCGGTAGTATCTCTGATCAACAGCTTTTTAAGACCGCTGCTTGCTCTGGTAGCGGCTGCGGGAACCCTGTACTGCGTACTCCTTGGCGTAAAGTTCGCAAAGGCGGAAGAACCCCAGGACAGAGAGAAAGCAAAAGCACATTTAAAGAATGCCATCATCGGTTTTGTGTTGATTTTTGTACTGATCGTGGTACTGAACCTGGCTATGGATCCCCTGCAGCAGTGGGTTACCAACAGCACCAACGGCAGCGTAAATCTTAACAGTGCAGCACCGGCGGCAACTGCAACCCCTGCGGCACAATAAGCAAAACAGAATGAGAGCATAGGGATTAGCTGGGGACTTGCGGGTCTCCGGCTAATCGTGTTTTTTGTAATGACTCATTTTGTACGAAAATTTCACAGAATCGTCTGGAAATTTTCGTATGATGATGAGAAGCAGCATGAGAGAAATACAGGAAGGACACAAATGAAGGCAGGAAACAGATGGTTAATCGGAATAATGGTGTTTATGCTTGGAATCGTAGCGGCAGCACCGCGTAATTCCCTCAGGGCACAGGCCGCTGAAATGGATGAGACCACGATAGATCAGGAAGCGCAGCGCAGGCTGGAGAGCGTCATGGGGAAAATGGTACTGGCAGAGTGGACCCGGGTGAAAAGTGCGGATGATCTGCGGGGATGCACCTCCTGGACCCCGATGCGTCTGTATTATGATTTTCACGATATTTATAACAAAAAAAGTGATCTGTCGGGAGAAAAGAGACAGATCTATGAAAAGTATATGGAGAACAGGGGATATCTGATCCTGGATAACGGCAGTGTCGGCTCACAATCCGAACTGACATTACAATGCGAGGACATTTCACCGAATATTTATACGAATGAGAACTTTATCGAACTGTATGCAAAGGGACAGGACCGGAACGGATATATTTTATACAGCGGACAGAACGATAAGGACAATGACGGAGTACCGATGTGCAGTATTTCGCTGAATCCGTCCCGAACGGGGTATTTGGACATTGCCAGCAACAATGCGTTAAGGACGAACGAAGACTGGCAGGACAACTGGTCGGTGTATCCTAAGTGGAACGGACATCAGAATACTGTTTCATTGTTTGTGAATGTGTCGGGAGCCAAGGATCCGACGCTCCGGATCGAACAAAAATCAAACTATGAGGCAAGACTTTACAGCAATACCAAAGGATATATTGACGGCTATGAAGAGTATTCCATGTACATCGGAAAGCTGACGGATGTCACGGTCATCCAGCGGGATATTACAGTGGGAGAGGGACAGACTGTCCGGATCAATCAGAAAGGTGCGGTCGCTCTGCAGGCCGGGGCGACACTGACCATAGAAGAAGGCGGCGCGGCAATTATCCAGAGCAGATTCCTGAATCAGGGAACGATTGTCAACCGCGGAACACTGGTCATTATGGATGGCGGCAGCCTGCAGCCGATTTATGATCCCGGCTCCGGCAGTATTCAGTGTGACGGAGGAGACATCGTGATCATGAGCGGCGGGCGTTTTATGAGCAGTGAAGCGCTGACTCTGACGAACGGTTCCGGTATTGTGAATCAGGGAATCTTCCTGATGAAGAAGAGTCTGACACTGGACAATTCCACATTGACCACGGAAGAAGGTGGCATGACATTGCTGGGATATGTGATCAGACCTTCGGGTTTTATGAATGCCTCTAAGGCAACGGTTTATGATTACAACAATCTGACGAATGGAAGGTCGGGACCGGGACTGTCCGGCAGCAGCCTGTATCCCATGTATGCAGGCAGTCTGAATCTGAAGAACGGAGCCCGGCTGATCAATCGGGGAGAGACTTCGGTGCATCAGCAGATTTATCGTGGAAGCGGCGGTACGATCCGCGAGGAAAGCGGCAAAATGTATTACTGGAACTAAGCGGAGGTGAAGATACATGTTGGAAAAAATAAAAGATTTTCTGAAGGAAGCAAGTCCTCAAAAGCTTCTCTTCAACGTGATCTTCATGATGGTGGGAGCGGAACTTATGGGATATGTTCTCAGAGTCCTGCTGGCAAATATCGGAACGATCCTCGGCGGGGAGCCTTTTGCGTGGCATCCGGAATATCTGGGAAGCATCGGTACTTTTGTCATTGGACTGGTCTTCATGGTACTTGCCTGGGCAGTGTTCTGGGTGGGAACCTCCCGTTCCGGCAGCGTGTCAGGTGCTACGAAGGGACTTCTGGGTGGAAAGGGTAACCATGCAGTGGAGGACAGTCCTTTGGAAAACAGCCGTTTCCTGACGGAAAGGGAGAGAGACAAGTACTTTCCGCCCTTTGACTACACGGATGCACAGAATGTCAAAAAAGACGGGGTTCCGGTGCGTGCGGTACTGAATAAAAAGGGACATCTGGAATGCAATTTTATGTCGGGAGCACACTCCCTGGTCATCGGTGCTACCGGTTCCGGTAAGACGACGACCTTTATCAATCCCATGATTCAGCTGATCGGAGCCACGAACTGCGGCAGCAGCATGATTATGACGGATCCCAAAGGAGAGCTGTTCAGTCTGCATTCCCGGTTCCTGAAGGAACGGGGCTATGATGTGAAGCTGTTAGATCTGCGTGATACCTATTCTTCCAGTCGCTGGAATCCATTGGATTCCATCTGGGATATGTATCAGGACTATGTGGAAGCAGGAAAAGGTATCCGGGCGCACAAGGATCTTATGGAGGATTATCCGGACTTAAAGCAGGTAGACGGACCGGCGGAAGAAGGTGCATTGTGGTGTGAATGGCAGGGAAAAGCCTATGCGGACATTACCCACTGTCAGGATGATGTCGCTGTGGCAAAACAGAAAATTTACGATGAGATGTACGAAGACCTGAACGATCTGATCAGTGTCATTTGCCCAATCGAGAATGAGAAGGATCCGGTCTGGGAAAAAGGAGCCAGATCCATTATCATGGCAACCTGTCTGGCCATGCTGGAAGACAGTGAGAATCCGGAACTGGGGATGACGAAGGATAAGTTCAACTTCTTCAATCTGAATAAGGCGATTTCCAACAGTGCCAACGAATTCCAGGCGCTGAAAGAATACTTCGAAGGGCGCAGCCCTTTGTCACAGGCGGTGACGATGTCGAGACAGGTGCTGTCTGCGGCGGATCAGACCCTGTCCAGCTATATGTCCATTGCTTTTGACAAGCTGAATATGTTTAATGACAGGGGACTGTGCGGACTCACCAGTGCGACGGATATTGATGCGGCAGCTTTTGCGGAGCGGCCCACAGCACTGTTTATGAAGATTCCTGACGAGAAAGATACCCGTCACGGTCTGGCAGCGGTGTTTGTCCTGTGTATGTACAAGGCGCTGATCAAGGTGGCCAGTGCGAGGGAAGATCTGTCATTACCCAGAAATGTATACTTCATTCTGGATGAATTCGGTAATATGCCGAAGATCGAGAAATTTGACAAGATGATCACCGTAGGACGTTCCCGTAAGATCTGGTTCAATATGGTGGTGCAGAGCTACAGCCAGCTGAATAATGTCTACGGAGAAAAGGTAGCGGATATTGTAAAATCCAACTGCGGTATGAAAATGTTCATCGGCTCCAACGATATCGGTACGTGTAAGGAATTCAGTGAACTGTGCGGCAATATGACAGTCCGGACCACATCCACCAGTTCCCAGACGGGGGCAAAGGCTGGGGAAATCAGCGTATCTACGCAGACCCAGGTGAGACCGCTGATCTATCCGTCCGAATTACAGAAGCTGAACAATGCGGAATCTACGGGGAATGCCATCATCGTTACGTTTGGTAACTACCCGCTGAAGACAAAATATACCCCCAGTTATAAATGTCCGTTCTATCATTTCGGCATGATGGATACGGAAGAACTGCGCAGCCACATGTTCCGGGCGGATGAAGTATATTATGATCTGGGAAAACGTAACAGCATTATCCTGGGAGAAGCATAAGAAAATATGAGAACAGAATTTGACAAGGCGAAAATAATAGCTGCACTCGGACTGCTTGCCTGGGCGGTATTTCTGCTTCCGGGTCTGGAAGCACAGGCATCCGGAGTATCCACAGAGGGACACCCCGGAGCGGCATTTGGAACAGATACAGTGGAGCAGGCGGATGCGGACACCATACTGTCGGACTATAGCGATAACAACGTGACTTACGGACTGGAACTGACCGCTGATCAGACGGCAATCAGCAGTTCGGTAATTTATGACAGCGCAAAACAACGCTATATCTATATCACAGAGCAGGGCAGAGTGGAAGCGACAGTCATGGATGGCATGATTGTGACGGAAGCTGTATCGGTGGCAGCGGAAAACAGCCTGCCGGTAACAATGTACAGGGATGGGGAACGTCTGGAACAGACAGATATGACTTCTCTGACGGAAAGTGGTTATTATGTATTGCAATACACGGACAATGAAGGCATTCCGCAGACAATTATGGAATTTACCATTGTCCCTTCTCTGACCGGTATGATAGATCATTATGCGCTGCCTGCCGGATTTACCGTGACGACTGCCAGCAGGAATGGAGAAGAACTGCCTGCAGCTTCTCAAATCGATATGCAGACAGAGGGAAGCTATCGGATCACTTACATATGTCAGAGGACAGGGGTGAGCTATGAACTGGATGTGGATATTGATCATACGCCGCCGACACTGGCACTGGCAGCGGTAAAGGACGGTGTCGCCAGAGGTCCGGTGGATATCTCGGATCTGGAGCCGGGAGCCACCGTCTATATGACATTGGACGGCAGGCAGTACAATTACCGGGAAAAACTGACCCGCAGCGGTGATTATGAGATCTGGGTATTCGATGCCGCAGGCAATTATACGAAGTATGAGTTTACGATCATGGTCTATCTGGATGGCAGCGGGTTCGCATTTGTGGGAATATTGCTTTTGCTGATCCTCGGTGTGGTAATGTATATGACGATAGAGAAAAAGAGACTTCGGATAAGGTAAAATAATATGATACAGAGATTGCAGAAAGAACATAAGAAAGGCAGGTGAATGCGATGATGCAGTTTACCATAATGGCGGGCTCCGTAGTTTCGGATGCATTGAGTGCTGTGGAGGAGGCGACAAGTGCCACCCTGGGAAGCAGTGTCTCAGGCTGGATCTCGGATGGCCTGCAGTGGGTATTGAATAACACCATATTCCGGTTGTTGTATTGGATCGCAGCGGCATTCTGCTGGATTATCGGCATCCTGTACGATATGTTTGAGGTCATGGCAGGACTGGTAAAAGTCAACTATGACGGAGATAAAAACTATCTGATCAATATCTTTTTTGCCAACAGCTCCGTGACCAGAGTATACTGGGGAATGGCAATGATCGGATTTGCACTGTGCTTTGCCTTTACGATTATAGCGGTGGTCAAAAAAATGTTTGACATGGAAGGCAAGATGCAGCAGTCCCTGGGAGTGATCATCGGCAACTGTGTCAAAAGCATTCTCATGATCTGCCTGATGAGTGCATTTATGACGGCACTTCTCAATATGAGCAATGTACTGATCCAACAGGTCATGTATGTATTTAACAATTCGGAAGATCTGGGAAAACCGCAGAAGATTACGTATACAGATGAGGAATATGCGGCCATGGCCAGGGTACTGAGTACCATCGGCAATTATTCGCTGAACCCGTCCTGGACCAGCAGATATAATATCAACAGCTGCTTCAATGATTTCAGGGAAGACCTGCAGTGGTTGTATGATCAGGACGTGTTTGATGTGTATTATGATGAGGATATCATTGGTCAGGTATGCTGGCAGTCGGAATTGCAGCGGATCGTATATGCGGCGGATCTGACCCGGGATCAGCCGTTGGATGTCTACAATGAGAATCTGACACTGGCGATAGAGCATACCGTGGAGGTTATGCAGACGAATCGCAATTTTGTGCCGATCTCCGCTTATGAGAGAAAATCCCTGACAAGCAATGGCTCGGTTCCGTTGGACAGGGTATTATTCCTGTCCTCCACCATGCGTGCAGCCAATAATGAGGCTTATAATAAAAATGCAAGCTTTTCCGATGCTCTGAGAGGTCCTTATTATACCGGAGAGAAGAGTATATACGATTTTGATACGGTAAGTGCGGACTTCAATATCGGTATGGCTACGGACTATATTCTCCTGTTTCTGGTGGGATGGATCATGATCAAGGATCTGGCGGAGATTATTTTCACCTGCGTATCCAGAATCTTCAATATGATCCTGCTATACCTGATCTCTCCTCCGCTGATCGCAGCCACACCGTTAGACGGAGGCAATAAGCTGCGCCAGTGGATCACCGCCATGGTGGTACAGAGTTTCGGGGTATTCGGTACGATCATTTCCATGCGTATCATGATGCTGCTGATCCCTGTGATGCTCAGCGATAAGCTGGTGCTGTTCAACAATGTGTTCTTAAATATTCTTGGCAAACTGATCCTGATCATGGGCGCTCTGGAAGTCGAGAAAAAGGCACAGGGACTGATCACCGGTATTCTGGCAGACAATGCAGGCATGCAGGCAATCAGTGCCGGAGATATGAAGGAAACCGCCGGCAGATTTCTGGGTGGTGCGGCTTCTGCCGGACTGGGTGCCGTGAAGATGGGATATGATGCGGTAAAAGGTACTGCCAAAGCCGGTTTTGGTGCTGCAAAGCTGGGCGGAAAAGGTGCCATGGCTGCCGGCAGGGGTGCCATGGCTGTCGGCAGGGGACTGGCAAATGCCGGTGGCTGGGCAGCCAAAAAGGTCGGTAATATGTTCGGCAGAGACAGTGGTGTCCCCGGTAGCAGTGCAGCAGGGAATTCCGTTAGTGCCGGAGGCTCCGGTGACAGCATAGACAGCGGCATCGGCGAAGGCATCGAAATGCAGGATCTGAGCAGCAAGGTACCGGATATGGGTACAAAAGATATGGGGGTACCCGGAAGTAATCCGGGAGCATCCGGAGGAGGCGCCGGTAATATCGGTGCTTCCGGTGGCAATCCTGTAAAAGCCGCTGCGGCGCAGACTGCAAAAGAACCGTCTGCTTCTCCCAAGGCTGCCGGTAATTCCGGAGCCGGAACCGGAGCGGAAGTGAAGAAAGCGCCGGAGAGCGGAACAGCCGGTACCGGAGCGGAAGTGAAGAAAGCACCGGAGAACGGAACAGCCGGTACCGGAAGCAGCGGCAGCAACGGTGCAGCGGCAGGCGGCAAAAAGGCAAAACAGAAGTACGATCCTCTGAGCAATCCGGGACCTAACGGAGAGGCATTCCGCTTCAGCGGTTCCGGCAAGAGACCTTCCAAAGTGCCGCCTGTTATCGATAGAGATCAAAATAGTAAATAGTAACTGTTAAAGGAACAAAACGTATGAGACTGATACCGGGAAAGACAAAAGTACAGATAGAACTTTTTAAGGGTATAAGCCTGTGGGACATGCTGGTCACGGGCATCGGAGCCCTGCTGGTACTGCTTGTACTGATTTCCACACTGCCTTTCAAATTTTATATTGTATTGGGAATCGGTCTGGTGTTCGTGGGATTGTTGGTTCGTATGGACACTGTCCCCAACTACCTGTATTTGCTTCATATTCTCCGGCATTTCAGCTATGCCCGCAGATATGACAAGGTCTACAATGATGAGACTCTCATCGCCATGAGCAGTGAGAACTCCAGAGAACAGCTGGTAGAGATACTGACGGGTAAGAAAAAGAAGAAACCGCCCACCGCAGCTAAGATAACGCGGGAAAATGACAGCCCCGAAGAGAATACAGCGGAGCCGGTTTTGGACAAAAAAGCATTGAAAGAACTGATCCGTCGGGAAAATGCGATCCTGCATGACAAAAAGGCAACCAAGGAAGAGCAGGATGCGGTCTGGCTGGCAAGAGCCAAAAGAAGCGCAGCCAGAAACGCTGCCAGAAGTAATTCCAAAGAAAAAATGGTAGAACGGGAAGACATCGAGAAAATCATGCCTTTCACAGCCATCAAAGACGGATACATAGAGTACGGCGGCAAATATTACGGGGCCATATTGGAAATCCCGCCGGTGGAATTTCGTTTTTTCAGTTCCTATCGCAGAGAAAATTCCATTGTGAACGGTCTGGGACGGGTGCTTAGAAATCTCAAAGGGGATTTTTCCGCCAATATCGTGAAGCTGGAGAGACCGCTTTTATATGAAAAATATCTGGAGAAGGAATATCGGAAGCTGGACGACCTGAAGTCCTCTTATGAGAACGGAATGCTGTCGGAAGAGGAGATGCAGGCCCGTGTGGAAATTCTCTATGACCGCATCGGGGAACTGCAGAAGCTGTGTGATGAGGACAAAGTAATTGCACCGTTTTATTATATTGTAATTTATGAGAGTGACAAGAGACAGCTGGAGGTACAGCTGGGAACGGCTATGGATACCCTGCGGGCCGGTGAGATGGAATGTACCAGACTGGATGACAGGGAACTGGCCATTTTCCTGAAGTATACCAATGATCTGGATTTTGACGAGCATGATATAGATAAGATCGTGCCGGAACAGTATGCGGCATGGGCAATGCCTCAGACGGTGGATATTAATGTCCGTACCGTAGAGATTAATCATATTATGACGCACAATATGCGGGTGGTCAGTTATCCCAGCCTGGTGGATGATGCCTGGCTGGCAACGGTAATGTCCATGCCGGCGACCAAAGTAGTCGTAAAGTGTCGTCCCATGGAACATGGCAAGGCTGTCCGGAATCTGGACCGCTCTCTGCAGGAGCTGCGTGGACAGTTGATGGCCACCAATGTGGATTCCAGGGTCATCGAACTGCAGAATCATATTCAGACGCTGGGAGAGCTGCTGGCTACGCTGCAGGGCGATAACGAAATGCTGTTGGAAACAAATATCTATGTCACCGCCTATGACATTGCAGCCACCCGCAATAATCCGAAGATCATACAGCCACCCGTGTCCCACAGATCCAACATCACCGGCATGAAAAAAATGGTGCGCAGATTGTATCAGGAACAGGGATTCCGGCTGAATAATATGGAATTCGATCAGATGCAGGCGTTTATCGGCTCCCAGATCAGCGGATGGGATCCCATGGCAAAAGAAGGAAGAGGAATCCCCAGCAACTCTCTGGCAGCCGGCTATCCCTGGGTATTTGCGTATGTATCCGATGAAGGCGGCATGAAGCTGGGCAGCAGTGACGGCGTACCGGTATTTATCGATTTCTTCCGCAGAGACAGTAACCGTATCAATTCCAATATGGTCATCATCGGTAAGTCCGGATCCGGTAAATCCTACGCGACGAAGGATATCCTGACGAACCTGGCTGCGGATAACAGTAAGATCTTCATATTGGATCCCGAGAATGAATATACGGAACTGGCGGCCAATCTGCACGGTAAGTTTATTAATGTCGGAAATGCAACACAGGGACGGATCAATCCCTTCCAGATCATCACCGCACTGGATGATGACGGAGCGGGAGAAGGAAAGGATACCGGAAGCTATGCGACGCATTTGCAGTTCCTGGAGGAATTCTTCAGGCAGATCCTGCCGGACTGTGATAAGGATGCCATGGAATATCTGAACAGTCTGATTGATCGAATGTATACCAATTTCGGTATCACCGGAGAAACGGATCTCTCGAGACTGACGCCGGAGGATTATCCGATTTTCGATGATTTATACGATGCAATACTGCAGGAGTTCCAGCAGACAGATAATGAATATGTAAGATCAATTTTGAGAATCCTGATGAATTACATTGCCAAGTTCTCCACCGGAGGACGGAACGCCAATATCTGGAACGGACCGTCTACGATCACTACCGATGAGAACTTTATCGTATTCAACTTCCAGAGTCTGTTGTCCAACCGCAACAGTACCATTGCCAATGCACAGATGCTGCTGGTACTGAAATATGTGGACAATGAGATCATCAAGAACCGGGATTATAATACGAAATACCATACCAATCGTAAGATTGTGGTGGCTATTGATGAGGCTCATGTATTTATTGATACGAAATTCCCCATTGCTTTGGATTTTATGTTCCAGCTGGCAAAGCGTATCCGCAAGTACAACGGTATGCAGATCGTCATTACACAGAATATCAAAGACTTTGTGGGAAGTGAAGAAATTGCCCGGAAGTCTACAGCCATCATTAACGCCTGCCAGTACAGCCTTATTTTTGCACTGGCGCCCAACGATATGCAGGATCTGTGTACTCTGTATGAAAAGGCCGGAGGCATTAACGAGAGCGAGCAGGAACAGATCACATCTGCCCCCAGAGGACAGGCCTTTACCATCATGGGAGCTTCCAGCCGTACCAGCTTCCGGGTAGAAGTACCGGAAGACGTGGTGGATATGTTCCAGAACGCCGATTTCGAGAGCCGCTATTTCGTAGGAGAAGAAGGTGCAGAGTATTGGGAGAACTTCGTCGGTGACAGCCGTGGGATCGCAGAAGAGAATCGCAGGGACCGTTTCACGGAGGAGATCCCGACAGAGACGCAGGAACAGAAAAAACACGTTACCTTCACGGAACTGACCGAAGAAGAGGCACAGGCAGAGGAACTGGAAGAAAAGCTCCGACAGCTGGAAAGCCGGGAACAACAGCAGAAGTCGATGGTAACCTTCGAGGAGGAGCCGGCGCATCAGGATGCTCCGAAGTCTTCGCATATCACTTTCGAAGAGGTATCGGAAGAGGAAGCGCCGACTACATCGGCAGCACCGGTAATGACCGAGGCGGTCACAGCAACGCCGGCACCGGTATCCACACCAGTTCGCGAACAGTCGGCAGCATCCATGGAACCTACCGCAGTGGAACAGATGCTTACACAGATTCTGGAGAAATTCAGTTACGATTCCATGGCGTCCGAGATTCAGAGGGCGGTCCGCGAGCAGGTGGAAAAGGAACTGGCGGCGAGAGGCATCGACCTGACTGTACCGGTCAACGTGCGTGCCGCACAGCCTGACGAAAAAGCGGCCGCAGAAGAAACGATTACGAAGGAACCGATCCCCGAAGAGACCGAAGAGGAACCTATGGAAGCACCCAGGGATGCTTCCACGGAAGAATCTGCGGATGTATCCGCGGAAGACGATACAGCCGGCGAAGAGGTTATGGATACTCTGTTCGGTACGGAGGATACGGATGACGACTTCTTTGGCGGCAATGACGAGGACGACGACTTCTTTAGCAGCGATGATGAGGCAGACGGCGGCTTCGACTTTATGGAGATGCTGAAGCAGCAGGCAAGCCAGATGGAGGAAATCACCCCCATCGATACCATGGATGCTTACGATGAGGATGTCGTAGATATCACGCTGGAAGACCTGGCTAAATACATACAGAAAAATATTTATCACACAGCATAGCACACAGTATAAATTACGCAGGAGGAAAAAGATATGAATATGAAACTGATCAATCACGGAGACAGCGGCGAGCTGATCATGGAAGGCAGACTGGATACCAATACCACACCGGAGGCGGAGGAAGTATTCAATCAGATGGTAGAGCGATTTCAGACTTTAAGTCTCAATATGGAGAAGCTGGAATATGTATCCAGTGCGGGACTGCGTGCACTGAAGCGTCTGCATGTCGCTATGGCAAAAAAAGGCGGCAGTCTGGAACTGAAAAACGTGAACAAGATGGTAATGGAAGTATTTGAAATGACAGGATTTGCCGGTTTATTGAAATTCGTATAAGACGACAGAGAGACAAACATACACCGGAGGAACAGGCAATGAGATCTATTGCAGCGAAAAACACAGCAGAGAAATGGTACAGGAAGAGAAAATGGCAGCTTACGGGCGTAGGGGTACTGACCCTGGCGGCTGTATTAGTGCTGGCCTTTTTTACCGTACAAAGGACAGCGGCGGCGACGACGCCGGAGAACACGTATGCTCTCAGCTTTTCCACCGGGGCATCTTCCATGGATATCAGCCAGCTGCAATATATCGCTGTGGATTATACGGATACCACAGGCACCGGCCGTACGGAATATCTCATGGCAGACAAGGTACTTGCCCGGAGTGATGCCATAGCAGCTGCGGCGGGAACACAGAATGCCATCCGAAGCCGGATCGAAAGCGCCATGGGGTATGAACTCAGTTACAGCAATGATAATGTTTTTGCGGAATACACGGTGAAGACACTGCTGTTTTCTCCGGAATACACGGTGAGTACCATTGACGGCGTACAGTTCCTGACGAAGGACAACGGGAAATGGACCTGCGAGGGACTGCGTGTCTATAAAGTGAACCAGCTATACGGCTATAAGGGAACTTCCTATGTGTCCGCCGACAAATATATCGACTTTAGCGGAACACTGGTATTGTCCTCCGACTCCGGTGTCAGGACCCTGAACTGGACCGAATTCCAGCTGATCTGTTTCGGACAGACAGACAAGTCTGCGGTAAAAATGACGGCAGCAGATCAGGCTTATGACAGCAGAACAGACAGTGACTATCTGATCCGTTTTGACATTGCGGATGACTACCTGGCAGGTCTGGAAGCACTGGCTGCCGAATATCAGGATGGGCAGACCGGATTGACGGGATTGCAGGAAGCAGAACTTTTAAAGCTGCGTATCGTATACCGGGATATCTACGGTGAACGCCGTATGGTGACTGTTCCGGTCATCAGTAATGTGATCGGTTATGCATTGGATCGGGGAGTGGATAACGGTGACAGTGCGCCTCTGTTAGATCTGGCAGGACAGGGAGAGAGCATTGTCATGAAGGTGTCGCTGCCGGATTTTGCGGAGCTGTATTCCGGTACGGATAAAAGAGGCAATGCGTCCAATGCTTCCATCTATTTAAGCTGCGGCGGTGACAATCTGCTGGAGGGAACGGGAATGACCATGAAGACTCTGGGACGAACATCCCAGAGAGCGGATCGCGCAAAAAATTCTTCCGACGCCCTGACACTGACCGGCGTCAGAATGTATAATATCTCCGAAGTGACAGATGCATCCAAAGGATATTCCATCGCTGACACGTCACTGCGGGTAGAGGATGGAAAACTGCTTGCGGATATTCAGGGAGACCCACTGTATTATCATATAACTTCTTCTGCACAGGGCGATGTGATCAGCTATACCGGCAATGAGGTCGGTCTCAGCATGAGACGGTACGGAAGTGATATCGACTTTGAACAGCAGAAAAGCTGTGAAAATCAGTATCTGATAGAGTTACATACAGACGGCACTTCTCTGGCAGCTACCCAGGATGATCTGGAAGTGGAGTTCAGCTATATGGATCTGTCCGGAGTATCCAGAGTGACGGATGCTTATGATGTGAAGGAACTGGTCAATGAATTTTACGGTTACTGGCCTTCTTCCGCAGCAAATTACGGCTATTTGCAGGGAGCGGCAAGCGGAGGTACCCTGCGGTTTGTAATCACTCTGACCAATGTAGACTATTTTACCGGCATCCGGGTATCTGTGGACGGCAATGATGAATGGCAGATGGCCGGGATGGATATCTATGCGCTGAACAGTCTGAGCAGCAGAAGAGGAAGCTTTGAGGATTCCGGTGCCGGATCCGTCCAGTCTCATGTAAAGTATGAGAGAGACTATGAAGGTGTCAAGGCATATGGCATTACCAATATGCAGATGCTGGTGGAGAGCAACAACAGCAAGGAGTTCTCCTTTGCTTCCGACAGCATTCTGGATCTGGATGTGACCGACTGGAGCAATAAAAAATATGCTCTCAGCTACGCAGAGGCCTGCAGTAATCTGGGATTAAATCTGTCTAAATATACTTATACAGTGGAAGTAAATGTGGCCAGTGATGCACAGTCCACATATTCCGACGGAGACAGCGGCAGCCGTAACCAGTTCTTCTTCCGCTTACAGTTCGAAAACGGCAGCAGCGGTTATGTACTGGCAAACCAGCAGATCACATCCGACGGCTTCCGTGCGGGACAGACAGAGACCTTTACTGTCAGAACCAATGAAAATTATGGAGATGTGACGGCGGTACAGATCATTCCGGAGACCAAAAATAGTGAGGATTACACCTATGATAAGCTGAATATTGATTCCATCCGTGTGATCCAGAACAGCAATACATCCATGAGTAAGACCTGGACGGTCAGCAGTGTGGGCTGGGTCGGTGCCGATTACAGGGATCCCGGTACCGAGAGCGGACTGCGCAGCCAGAAGGGCAAATACGAAGCAGAGCTGGCAAAGACCTTTAAAGTGGATTATACCACCAATGTGGCGAACCTGCTGTTCTGCTTAAGCACAGGTACCTATAAGGATAAGGACGGCAACCCGGTCGAACAGTATCAGGGCCGCGTGGATGTGACACTGCAATATGTGAGCACCACCGGGGAGAGCAGAACCGCTACCTACGATATTGTGAAGTATATGTATGACTATAACGGTAAGACGCCGCCTAAAAACGAGGGTGGAGAGAACAGCGGAACGGTCAGTGATGTCAATTACATGTTCCGTGAGGGACACATGGACCGTTTCATTCTTCCGGTATCGGATATTCAGTCGCTGACCCGGGTGGATTTCTATCCCACCAGCTCCAACGGAACGACCTGGGAGATCGGAAGTCTGTCTGTATCCGAGATTGCAGAGAAGGGCAACCGCTACATCAATGAAAACGACGAATTCATGTATACCGGAGAGACGAAGCTCTTATGCAGTAACTCGGAAGAAATCAACGCCATGGTCTGCCCGAAGGACTCCAGACAGGAGGGTGTGAAGGTCAACATGACAGAAAATAAGCTGCTCATGGACTCCGAAAGCACACAGTGGGTATCTGTGGTATCCAGAGAGCCGATTTCCACCAAAGATATGCTGAATGTCTATCTCTATATGAGAGATGACGCCGTAGATAAGAACCTGTATGACCTGCAGGCAACGGTAGAATATACCAATGTCCGCGGTGTAGCTGTGAAATCCGGAGAACGCCTGATGAACAGGAGTGAGAACCCCGGCGAGAACATGTTCTATGTTATGGGGCTGGAAGTCAAGGAAATGAGCACGCTGAACAATCTGGTAATCAAAAACATTGCGGATCAGATGTATTATACGCCGTTAGACTATGCCATGGTACAGCGGGTGCGTTCCGGTGTCATCATAGATACTTACTATATCTACTTTGGCGGGGCGGATCCGGGAAGCTCCAATATGGCTGTGAAGGCAGGTCCCTCCGCAGCCTCACAGAGCACCGGGGAGTATCAGGTGGTGACTCTGGATTTCGGCGGAGCTACGCAGAATATCCAGCTGGTAGCGGAAAACCGTGATGTGGCAGTGGCAATCAGGTATATTTCCGGTGCCGGCAATGTAAGAGGATCTGAGACAGAGTATAATTCACCGTATATCTTCCTGACGGATCAGCAGTACATGAACCTGTATAACGGACAGAGTGTGGATATTGTATTCCATGAGAAATACGTAGACAGGATCACCGGAATCGTTCTGGTGCCTTCCGGGCAGGTACAGGCAGATATTACCGGTGCGGTAGTGGCTACCTATCAGGAGCCGGAGACGCAGCAGACAGATACGGAAGTCGATCCGATACCTACCGGTTGGTACAGCTTCCCCGGACAGAGACATCTGGAAGTACAGGAGGGCAGCAATACCGGTACTATGACAATGACGGATCCGGTGGTGAATACAGACACTTCCAATGTCAGAGATATGGTAATGCCGGTGACCATGACAATCCAGACCGCTGGTGCGGCCAGAGATTATGAGAGCGGGACAAATACGCCGATCCGTATGAAGCTGTATTATGTGACGGCGGACGGCCAGGCTGCTGTCTACACCATAGAGGATATTACCAAAGCATGCCTGAACGGCAGCAGCTTTGCTACGGGAGGTACAGCAACTCTGAAATTCATGATGACGGGTGTGAAGGCGCTGAAGTCCATTACCCTGGAACCTTACGACAGTGATGCAGGTAATATGGCTGCATGGACACCGGAAAGTATCACTATCCTCAGAAAAACGGCATTCGGAACCGACACAACGATCCGGCAGATCGGTAAGAGACTCTATGAGGGCCACGCGGAGGACTCCCGGATACTGCTTTCCAATGTGGTTCTGGCTGCTACGGTAGCGGTGAAAAATGCCGGTGCGCAGGATTACTCACAGATATATGATACCATGAACGGTGAGATCAGCCTGTTGGCAGACAATCAGCAGACGCTCCGTATTTTGCCGCAGCTGACGGGAAGCGATCAGGGATTTGCCTATCGTCTGGAGCGAGTGGACACCGCAGGAACCGCAGCGGCAGAAATCCCACAGAAGTCGGAATACGGAATCAGTATTGACGGCAGCAATTATATGATCATAGATACGGCAAAACTGGATGCAGGTACCTATCGTCTTACGATCTATGCAAAAGAAAATAAGGATCTGAACCAGACTGTTAAATTTACAAAAACGGATGCGACGCCGACGCCGGCTCCGACACAGACACCGGTACCTGCGGTGTCTGATGGAAATGCCGGCTGATACCGGGGATTTCGCAGGTAAAGAGGACAGAATATGAAGGAACAATGGGAAGAATGGAAAAAAATAATGACCGGGACCGATAAAAAGGTATGGATCGTGACGGCTGCCGTCATTCTGGCGCTAGCGGCAGTTGTGTTCGTGCTGTCGGTGATCTTTGGAGGAAAACAGGGACAACAGGATGGAATCTGCCCGTACAGCTACGAGCAGAAAGATTCCGGAGAACTGGTGCTTACCATTGATTCTTCCGCGGTACCGGATGCTGTCTGGAGTGCGGAGCTTTCGGAGGATGCAGAGGAAAATATCGAATATGATCTGAAAACAACAGGAAATAAAGTAAAATGTACCATCCGTGGCACACAGATGGGAGGTACACAACTGATGTTATCCTGCCGGCGGACAGAGCCGGTAGCGGAAACGGTATGCACCATAGAGGTTTCTCTGGGAGTACAGGAGGATCTCTCCGTGGAAATGACCGGGGCGACGGAGACAGAGCCGGTGTGCTTCCGACAGGTGGATGCACAGAACACATATCCCTGTTATTATATACCTTATACGGAAAGCAGTGAGGATGCATTGGAAATCCGTCTGCTGCAGGTGACGGACGATAACTGGGAATACCGGGCGGAAGGAAATGTGACGGCCGGATCCGCGATGAGACTTGACGGAGTATGTTCCGTAGAAATCCTGGCAAAAGAACCACAGGAAGCGGAAGGCACGGTAATCCTCTACAACAGGACAGAAGACATCAGTTATACCTTTACGATCGCGGTAACGGCAGAGGGGACACTTCAGGTGAAAGAGGTGTATGCCGGCAGGTGTGAGGCCGGGGACGAAGAAGGCGATACATTCAGATCATGGGATAGTATGTTGAATGGGGCAGGAGAATAGATATGAAAATTTTGGCGGTAGATGACGAAACATTGGCACTGGAGATGTTGGTAGAGGCCATCGAAGAGGCCTGCCCTACGGCAGAGGTACTGGGATTCACGAATCCGGTGGACTGTCTGGAGGAAGCTAAAAAAGGAGTGTTTGATGCTGTATTTTCGGATATCCAGATGCCTCAGATGAGCGGTCTGACTTTTGCGGAGAAGCTGCAGAAGATCCGTCCGGGAGTGAATATCATTTTTATCACAGCCTATGATAACCATGCGGTGGAGGCCATGAACCTTCATGCCAGCGGTTACCTGATGAAGCCGGTCACTGCCAGGAAAATTGAAAAAGAACTGAAGGATCTGCGTTATCACGTGGAGGCAGAGGAAGAATACAAGTGTCGGATCCAGTGTTATGGTAATTTTGAGATTTTCGACAGACAGGGACTGCCGATCCATTTCCGGAGAAATAAGTCCAAGGAAGCACTGGCCTATATTATCCACCGGGCCGGAGCCAGCTGTACGACCAGAGAGATCGCTGCAGTCCTGTTTGAGGATATGCCTTATGATGAACAACAGATGAATTATCTGAAGAAGATTCTGACATCCATGGTACAGGATCTGGAAGCAAACGGCGTTGGAGACATTATCCTACGCAAACGGGGTAATATTGCCTGCAATCCGGCGAGATGTAATTGCGATTATTATAATGATCCGGACCGGAGAGAAAATCCGGATCAGGAATATATGTCCCAGTACAGCTGGGCGGAATACGAATAGGAGGCGGCATATGGATCGTATTACAGTACCGGCCGGTATAGACCAACTGGAAACCGTACAGGATTTTGTGGCGGAGCATCTGGAAGCCTGTGCCTGTCCCGTGAAAGCCATGATGCAGATAGAGATTGCCGTGGAAGAGATCTTTGTGAATATAGCAAGCTACGCGTATTATCCGGAATCCGGTGAGGCTACTGTATGCTGTGAGGTGAGAAAGACCCCACTGGAAGTAGTGATCCGGTTTATGGATCAGGGGAAACCGTTCAACCCTCTGGAGAAAGAAGATGCGGATACAACACGGGATGCTCTGATCGAACGGGAAGGTGGTCTGGGAATCCTTATGGTGAAAAAAAGTATGGATTCTGTCAGCTATTCCTATGAAGACGGCAAAAATATTTTGACAATCTCGAAAAAAATGGAAGAATAAGGAACATTTGTCCACTATTTGTCCCTGTTAAAAAGCTAAAATGAGAGTGTACCATAATTCAAAGGGTATGCTCTTATTTTTTGATATAGAAGAGGTGAAAATATGGCGTGGGAAGAGGAAATCATTACCGGCAATAATCAGCCGGAATTT
>DJEP01000114.1:19381-28778 GCA_002431915.1 Lachnospiraceae bacterium UBA5895
CTGGATCTTGAGAAGGATGAGGATTTATCACAATTGCAGCAGATCCGGGGAGAACAGGCGCTGCCACTGGAACGCGGAGCGGACAGAAAAGCCTTTTTGCGGAACCTGATCGAAGGAATCCACAGCGGTAACATTTTCTTCCGGAAGGAGGGAGAACAGGCACCCTCACAGCTTCAGAGAAAAGAGGGTGGGAAATACACCGCAAGTGAACCGTTAGACAAAGTACAGCCGCCGAGGGCCATGGGTTCCATGAAAAGGCCGAATATTTTCATCCGGGTGCTGAACAGTCTCTTCGGAGTATTCCAGAAGAGGATGGATTCCTATAATGCCCAGAAGCTTCCGGTGAAGCCTAATATATTCGTGCGGAAGCTGAATCAGTGGTTCGGTTTTTTTAAAAAGCGGATGAACAAATATAACCGGGCTATGGAACGGTACCGTGCCAATACCAATACCATGAGCCGGTATGAGAGCCTGAAGAAGATTTTCCTGTCGCAGGAGAAAAAAGAGCCGGGGGAAAGACAGGAAAAAGCGACTGAGAGAACCGCGGAGACTGCGAAGACAGCACCGGAAGCATTGAAGGCGGAGCCTGGGAGAAAAATGACTGCACCGGAACCGGAGAAAGCAGCTCCTGGGGTGGAAGAGCCGGCAGCGGAAAAAGGTGCATCACTGCAGGAGCAGGTAAAATCTCTGCAGGAGCAGGTGAAAACGATGCGGGAGCAGATGGATCTTATGCGGGAGCAGATGCAGGTGATGCTACAGACAAAAGAGGTGCAACAGTCTCCTGTACAGAAGGAAAACCGTATGACCGGATACCGGAGACAGCAGCCACAGAGAGAGGAATATGCTGCACCGGTGGAGAAGCGGACACCGAAAAAGGACCGGACAGAGACGACGGCAGGCCTGCCGGATGCAAAGCAGCAGCTCAGGGAAATCGAGCAGATGCAGCAGACCATAGACGGAATCAGTCCGGACACGTTGAGAAATACTCTGATCGTAGCGGCTATGGCAGATAACGGCGGAGATCTGGAAAATGTATTCGACTATGCCAGGGGCATAAGCGTGAATCCGGAAAAGGCAAAGAAAACCCTGGAGGCATCCGGCCGGAAAGTAGAAAACATCCTGCAGGAGAATGACAGGGATGGCATGGCAAGGATGCTGGCGGGCGGATTACGCAATACGTTAGCACTCTATGAGAGCAATAAGCTGATGAATGCCGATGCCGTGATCCAGGGCAGATGCTGCCGGGAGATTCTGAATGTCTTCCGGGATAATCCGGAATTTGCACAGATTGCCGCTGAAAAATACGGCTTCAGTGAAGAACTTCAGACACTGGCAAGAGGTGCGGCTTACGGAGCGGAGCTGTACGGAAAAGGCCTGCAGGCGAAGGAAACGTTACGGCAGGCGGCAGCAGGCACCGGAAAATGGATCGATAATGTGGGCGGTCTTGCGGAAGCCGGAGAACTGTCACTGCTGGTGCTGGCCATGGAAACGGTACAGACTGACAAGCTCAGCCATTACCTGCAAAACAGGGAGAATCCCGGAAAGGTGCAGCAACCTACCGAATTCCAGAAGTATCTGGGCAGATCGGAGAGCCGTGAGCGGATGGAACAGAAGCTGACGGAGAAATTAAAGAGCCGCATGGGAGATGAACGCATTTTGACAACTTTTTCCAACAAGGAGCTTCAGAAAGCACTGGAGAGTCCCAATCCGACGAAGGGCTTCGGCAGGCTTGTGGGAGAGCGGAAAGCATCGATGGAAAAACGTAAGACACAGCTGGAAGCAACCCCCCGGAGAAAGCAGATCGCCGCACCAAAGATGCGGCTGCAATCCGGCAACATGAGCGCAGGCAGATAACAGCAGATCGATAGGCGGACACAGAGGAATTACCGTAAAATGCAGACAGTACAGAAAGGATGATATAGTATGCCAACACAAATGGAGAGATTAGCACAGGCTTATCAGAATATTAAAAAAATTACAGGATTGAAATTTAATGAAAACGACAGGAACCAGGTGGCAGATGCCCTGGGAAGGATCTACATCGACGGACATAATCTGTGGCGGAGCAAGGGATGGAAAAGGATAAATTCCGTGCAGGAATTCCGTATCTTCGAAGTGGTCCGGGAACTGGAACGGGCACAGAACGCCGGTAATAACAGCTTTATCAGTATTATGAATCCCGATGATCCCTATGCAGTACCCAGAATCATACGTCCTGCCACCAGGCAGAAGAGACAGCTTGCAGAGCGTTACGAGAGAGACTTTAAGGAGAACCACAGACAGAACATCCTACGCTTAAACCGGGAACTGAAAAGCTACACAGGACCGGAAGGACTTATGGATACCGGGAAATATTTCAGGGAAGAACTGCTGAATGAGGATGGGAGCTTTAAAAAGAGACAAAGCTATGTCAATGAACTGTCCGCCCGGCCGACGGATGCTGTGAACCTGTGCAATTCAGTATTGCTGGGCCGGGGGTATACGATGGAGGAGCTGCTGCGTGATGGCGGGGATGTCCGGGAAGCCAAAAAGATGGTGGGACAGGAACTGGAAGAGATCATGTACGGTGCGGAAGCTCCGGAGGAAAAGGAACGGAAGTTCCGCGGAATTATGGAGGAATCCCTGAAAGGCCTGGAACAGCTGCGGATGAAGCCGGTAGACTATTCGGATGACAGTACACTGGAAAATGCGAAATACAACCAGACGATCGCCACCATGGTGACCAACGTCTATCAGGTCATCAGAAGCGCGAAGAATGTGATCCAGAGTCCCTGGCTGACGGAATGTGAGGAAGCTGCCGCAGACATGAAGAATTTTACGGATGGGATCGCAATGCTGGATCTTAAGAGGATCAATAACGTAAAGAATATTTCCGATATGGCGGATGCCATGATCCATCAGCTGCTGATAGACCGTATGGGAACGGATTATGATGCCTACCGGACAACTCCTATAGAGAATGCAAGGAATCATTGCATGATCGGATATACCATCCATAATGTACTGGAGGATCCCACAGGTGTAAATGGTCCGGAGGATGCCGGCAAGAGTTACCGGAAGGCCTTTGAGGAATTCCGGAAAAAGGGCAATCCGGAAGCTTATAAAAAGCTGCTGAACGATGATGTGGAAAAGGACGAAAGCAGCAGGGAGATGTTCCGTGAGGCAGAAGAAAATATCAGGATGGCTGCAGAGGACAAGCCGATCCTGCCACCGAAGGATCAGACTATGGAAAGCTCCTGGCTGGAAGGAATTCCCGGAATGACGGCAGAGAATTATACGGAAAGCCTGCAGAAGACCTTCCGGGACGGCAGGACATCACAGCTGCAAAGGACGACTACCCTGGGAAATCTGTTCCTCGCTTATGGTGTTTATGAGGCAGAGAAAAACGGACAGAACATTTCGATAGAAAAGCTGTTCACAGACAGAGAACTGCAGAAGGAGACCGGAAGAAGGGCCTATGAATTTTTCAGAAATCATCCGATCCCCGCAGATACGGAAGAGGTAACGGCAGAAAATGTGAAAGCCTTCGGACAGGTGATCGCTGCGCTGAACCGGAAACTGTTGGATACGGAGGTGCCGAAGGTCGATTACAGGGATCCGGAAAAGGCTTCGGAAATGGCAGGATACCTGAAAAGATTCCAGACCCTTATGGTGGACAGCCACCAGCTGAATGCACTGGTACCGAAGGAGAGCTGGAGTACCTTTCTGGAGGAACAGGGAGGTGCCGAAAAATATCAGGAAACCCTGAACCAGATCAATATCGCCAAGGTATTTGTACTTGCGGAGCAGAACATACAGGCAGGAAGACCGGTAGAGAAGAAAAATTTTGCGGGAATCTTTGAACGTTCGAACGATCTGTTAGTGAATTGCCAGGCAACCTATGTGCTGAAGGCGGAGGGAGAGAAATACCTCGGCAAGAAGATCGGGGAATACCCTGCGGATGCGCAGACTGCCAAAGAACTGAATATTATTACGGATACCGCATCCTCCAGAATCAAGAATCAGATGGAGAAGATCGCAGAGACCAAAGAGGGACAGAAGCAGCTGATGGAATATGCGGCCAGCTTCGGAGAAAAGGATCCTGCGGGACTGGAAAAAAAGATTGGGGAAGAAGTGGAATCCCTGATCGAACAGGAAAAAACAGCGGCGGAGATGCTGCGCCAGGCAGAGGAAGCGGAAAAAGCAGCCCGGGAACAGGCAGAACAGATCCGGGAAGAACAGCCGGAAGCAAAGCAGCTGGGGGCAGGGCAGTCGGGGGCGGAGGCACCCGCTGCAGAAGCACCGCAGGCCGGACAGTCCGGGGAGAAAGAGGAAGCACCGGAATATGACTGGAGTGCAGATGTGGAAGCGGAAGACCGGGAAATGTATAGAGAACGTCTTAAGAATCTATATGAGGAACTGGACAGCCATGATCCCTTTTTCCTGCACAGCTCTACAGAATACAAGGCCGTGAAGGCGGGACTGAAGGATGCCCTGAAGCAGATGGATCAGACGGAAAATCCTGCGGAGTTCAACCGGGCAATGGATAAGGTATACCGGAATGCAGATGCCTATCTGGAAAAGAAGAAAAATGCACAGATCGGTAAGCATTATGGACAGGAAAGGCTGAATGCCATCCGTAATCTCAAAGAGACACTGTGCAGACAGGGACCGTCCATTACAAAAGAAAAAGCGGACAATATTTTCCGGATCGGTGTGGACAATGGCAAAGAGAATGCAGCTGCCAGACAGCTGAACCTGCAGAACGGGTATATCCGCCTGGGCATTTATATGGAGAAGGCAAAAGAGACCGGCAATACAGAAGATATGCAGCTTATGGACAAGGTGATTGCGGAAAAAGGTAAAAACCGCCAGAGCATACTGCAGCTTCGTGAAAAGCTGGAGAAGCTGAATGCAGAACTTCCTTCGGAAGATATGGCAAAAAGAGAAGAAGGCATGAATCGTACGAGGGAGCTTCTGTGCCGGAAGATTTCTGCCCAGAAGGGAATGACCCCGGCGATGATCGGCTGGTGTGGTGTCCTGGAAGGATTTCAGGCAACAGCTTCCGCCAGTAAAGCGGATCCGGTGAAAGAAATTGCCGGGAACCCGGAGATTCAGAAAATTTTAACCGTCGGCGAGATCGGGCGCCGGGCAGCAAAAATACGTCAGAATCTGGTGAACAGGGGAGGCGTGCTGTTGATCGATCCGAAGATGGCCGGAGTGATCGTTGCCAGTGACACCCTGGGGAATCTCATGCAGCGTAAGGAACAGGGAGATAAAGAAATCTTCCACGGACTTATGAAGGACAAACAGGATGTAAAAGCAGTAGTGGACTATTTTGAACGTTCTGCTGCCGCAAAGATGGTTTTCCGGATGGGAAATTACACCCCCGGCTATAAGGCGAAGGTCATCTGCGATTCCAAAACCATTGGAGAAATGGGCAAAAATGAAGTCATTCAAAATATGATCCGGGCAGAGGAAAATCAGCAGGCTCCCGCGCAGAAAACGGTACAGAAGCAAAAAAACATGAAACTTCAGTAAAACACAAGTGATGACAGCTTCCGGGCTGTGGGTCACGGAAAGATACGGTTATTTTGATGAAAGTAAAAGTAAACAAATACAATTCAGCAGTGGGATTGTTTTTATTGAACGTGGTGCTGTTCATTCTTCTGACAATGCCTTTTAAGCTTTGGATTACTGCCACGGAACTGACGGATATGCGCCCCAGCACCGCACTGACACCGGTGCTGGGCATGATCTTCGGGTGGCCGGCAGCATTCGGGTGTGCCACAGGTAATTTTATCTGTGATCTGATCAGCGGTTATGAAATTTCCTATGCCTGCATCAGCTGCCTACAGCAGCTGATGTATGCCATGGTGCCTTATTATCTGTGGAAAAAGCTGAATAAAGAGCGGAATGGGAAGGAATATTGTCTGGACAGCGTCTCCAAAATCCTGAAGTTTTGTCTGGTGCTTCTGACAGATGCTGTTCTGATCGTAGTATGCACGGGAATTCTCAATTACGCTTATGATGTGACCTCCTTTTTATCCATGGATAATCTCTATCTGCTGATCAACAGCTTTGACTCCGGACTTCTGTTCGGTGCGCCGCTGCTGATTTTCGGTAATCTGTTGCAGAGATACCTTTCGAATCTGCAGAATGACAAGCATGACCGGATCCTGAAGTTCTCCCTGAATGAAAGGATGATCCTCAATACGATCATAACAGGGGTCATGATCAGCATTCTCGTGTGCGGAATCGTGTATCTGACAGATCATATGGATCAGTCCGGCAGCAACGTGGGACTGCTGGGGAAGATGTTCCTCTTCCAGACATTGGCATTGAATGTATATTTTATGCTGTCCATCGGCTTCATGTGGTTCACGGAGAAAAAAATCGCCAACCCCGTGGAGCAGCTGGCACATATTGCCGGAAATTATTATGCCGGCCACAGCACGGAGGAACAGCGCACGGAGATGATCCGTGCCTGTGAACAATATGCAAAAGACACTACAGAGGTGGGAGAGCTGGCCAGATCCTATATTGCCATGGTCAGAGATCTGGAGACCTATGTGGCCAATCTGCAGAACGTAACCCGGGAAAAGGAACGGATCAATGCGGAACTGACGCTGGCTTCCGATATTCAGGCCCATATGCTGCCCTGTATTTTCCCGGCATTTCCGGAGCATGATGAATTTGATATTTATGCGACTATGACACCGGCCAAGGAGGTCGGCGGTGACTTCTATGATTATTACATGATAAATGACAGAAAACTTGCTGTGGTCGTGGCGGATGTCTCCGGCAAGGGAGTGCCGGCAGCCCTGTTCATGGTCATTGCCAAGGTATTATTGAAAAATCATGTGCAGATGGGACTGGAACCGGCGGAAGTTTTCGAGAAGGTAAACAACCTGTTATGTGAAGGAAATGATGCGGATCTGTTTGTCACGGCCTGGATGGGACTTGTAGATCTGGAGAAGGGCACCATGACTTACGTCAATGCGGGGCACAATCCCCCGTTATTAAAGAAGGCGGATGGTGACTTTGCGTATCTCCGCTGTAAACCGGCGCTGGTGTTGGCGGGGATGGAGATGACAAAGTATACGCAGCATGAGATCCCGATGAATCCGGGAGACAGACTTTTCCTCTATACCGATGGTGTCACGGAGGCTACGAATGCAGCCAATCAGCTCTATGGAGAGGACAGACTTCAGAACTATCTGAAGGAACACGGACACTATGATGTGGTGGAGATGCTGCACGGATTAAAAGAAGACATCGACGGATTCGTGGGAGAGGCACCACAGTTTGACGATATTACGATGCTTCTTCTGGATATGAAAAAGCTGCAGAAATAAATATCCCTGACAGGGGTGGAAGAGGAAAAGGATATGGTATTAGACAGATTTGTATTGGCAAATATACAGGAGGAGATCCCTTTTGCGGAGCAGAGGATCAGGGATTATTTTTCTCCCCGGGGGAATTTCCCGGAGAAAATGTATCTGGCGAAGGAACTGACAGACGAGAGCTGCCGGGTTCCGAAGGGTTACACAGAGCAGGATACCATGGAATTGCTGGCCATGTTCAGCTGCAGCGATGAGTGCCTGGAAGGAGTGACGAGCTCCGGCTCCAGCTCCAACAATCATACGGACGATCCCCGGCTGAACAAAATTCTGGTGCAGGTGGCCATGATGCAGTGCAACAGTCTGGGAGACGATGACTTTAACAGACAAAAGGGAATCAGTGAAGGCTACCTGAGGGCAAGAAAAAAATTTAACGAACTGACCGGACAGATGGAACAGGGGAATCTGGCAGAGGCCGGAAAGCTGTTCAGCGAAGGTCTGAAAAATATTCTGACACTGGACAAAAGCCTTGGCAGACAGATTGCGATCAAGAGAGGCGATTATGCCGGAATCCGGCTGGTACAGCTGGGGCTGGACTTCCTGGAAAAGCATCCTGAGATAAGAGATCCGTCAGTCCTGACAGATCGGGATATGGAAGATATGCAGATTGTCCGGAGCAAGGTCGCCTTTTTCCATGATGCCGGCCGGATGGTACCGGAGTATAGGGAAAAATTGGAAAGAGGAGAGGCATTTACGGAGGAGGAACTGGCAGAGATTCTTCTGCTGAACCAGATCAGTGCGGCATCCGGTACGGAAGAAGTGGAAAGAAACCAATATATCCAGCGGGAAATGCTGAAAGCAGAACCACTGCCGGGAGGACTGCCCATGCCGATCGGACAGACGGTGGAAGATATTGCCGGTATGGTGTATACGCAGGGGGATCCTACGGAGGAAGATTCCGTACTTCCGTTAGATACCTATCTGGGACGGGGAGAGAGCAAGAGATACCGGCAGGCATTGGACAGCAGGACATCCGGGATCGCACTCCGGGAAGGCTACGGCAATGTCACCAGAGCTTTTCTGCTGGGATATCCGCAGTCGAAGGAAACACTGCTGGAAAAGGTAAAGGAATCCTCTTATTTCCGGGAAATGAAGGAATTGCAGGAAAAGGTACAGCAGGGGCAGGCCAGAGCAGAGGAACTGGTGGATGCTCTGGAAACAAGACGTGATCAGGGCATTTTTGATCAAAAGACAATCCAAAGCGTGCTGCGGGAGCGTGGAATACCGGAGCATCCGGTTGCGTACCATGTGGAGGCGATTCCGGAGAACCGGGAGTATGCGGAAGCACTGGAGGCGGAAAGACGGGGAGAATCCCTGCAAAGTGAAGTCTGGCAGAAGCGGTTTGAACAGCAGAAAGCACAGATTGAGACCAGGGCGAAAGAGCTGGGAACGGAACGCAGAAGAGAGAAAAATCTGGACACCTTATCCTTTGATCTGTCGGCTTGTTTCCGGGAAGTGGGAGAGGACTGGAGCAGACCTTATCAGGAATCCGAAGATGCGCTGAAGGAATTCTTAAGAGACTATCCCGGTTGTGCCTTTATGGTGGATAAGGAGGGAAAGCGGGAGATCTTAAACCCTGCAGGGGCAGATACAAAAGAAATAGAAGACCGCTTCTTGAATATGGATGGTAAGACCTGGTTCTTCCGGCTTCCGGCGAATGTCGAAAGCAGTTCCCCCGTCTGGGCGATCACGGTAGAAATGAAAAACCTGAATAACGCCTATCGCATGGACAGCATGGAGGATTATATCAGGGAGCAGACTGTTCAGAAACCGCAGAAACCATCTCTCTGGACGAGAATGTTTGCATTTCTGGTACCCGGCTACCGTGCGGAAGTGGACGCTTATGAAGAGGCTTTGCGGAAATTCAATGAGAGTGTGGAAAAAGTAACGGTTGCAAAAAATGTGCTGGAGGATGTCAAAAAAGAGAATGAACTTCAGACAGAGACGATGTCTGAGATACGGCAGGAGGCTGAGACTGACTTAAGCAGCCTGTCCGCAGAAGAAGCGGATGCACA
>DJEP01000050.1:0-18694 GCA_002431915.1 Lachnospiraceae bacterium UBA5895
AACGATTGAGGAGAGAGCATGGCAAAAGGAAAGACAGCCACCGTTTTTTTCTGTCAGAACTGTGGCTATGAATCCACGAAATGGCTTGGACAATGCCCCGGCTGCAGAGAGTGGAATACTTTCGTGGAAGAGACAATAGATAAAACGGAATTGAAGAATACCGGAAACGGCACGAAGAGAGACCGGAGAGATGCAGCGGAGCCCTGTGTACTGTCCAAGATCGCCATCCGGGAGGAAAATAAGACCCTCACCGGGATCAAAGAACTGGACCGGGTGCTGGGAGGCGGCATCGTGCAGGGATCCCTGACGCTGGTAGGCGGAGATCCCGGTATCGGTAAGTCTACATTACTGTTGCAGGTCTGCCATAACCTGTCCACGGCAGGACATAAGGTATTGTATATCTCCGGAGAGGAATCCAAGGTACAGATCAAGATGCGTGCGGATCGTCTGGGCGCTTTTTCAGAGCATATGTTGTTGCTGTGCGAGACGAATCTGGATAGTATCGGCGAAGTGATCCGTAAGAGCAGACCGGAGGTCGTAATCATCGACTCCATCCAGACCATGTATAATGAGAACGTGTCGGCGGCACCGGGAAGTGTGTCCCAGGTGCGGGAATCCACCGGAATTTTGCTGCAACTGGCGAAGGGACTGGGGATCTCGATTTTCATTGTAGGTCATGTGACCAAGGAAGGCACGGTGGCGGGTCCCAGAGTGCTGGAACATATGGTGGACACGGTACTTTATTTTGAAGGGGACAGACATGCCTCCTACCGTATTCTGCGTGGCGTGAAGAATCGTTTTGGTTCCACGAACGAGATCGGTGTATTCGAGATGCGGGAAACGGGACTGGCGGAGGTCAAGAATCCCTCGGAATATATGTTAAACGGACGACCGGAGAATGCCAGCGGCTCTGTGGTGGCATGTACCATGGAAGGCACCAGACCGCTGCTGATCGAACTGCAGGCACTGGTGTGCCACAGTAATTTCGGCATTCCCAGAAGACAGACCACCGGTACGGATTTCAACCGCGTGAACCTGCTGATGGCAGTGCTGGAGAAACGCTCGGGAGTACAGTTGTCTTCCTGTGACGCCTACGTGAATATCACCGGAGGTATCAAGATCCAGGAACCCGCCATCGATCTGGGGATCGTGCTGGCGATTCTGTCCAGTTTCCGGAATAAGGCCCTAAACCCGAAAATGGTAGCTTTCGGAGAAGTCGGATTAAGCGGCGAGGTCCGTGCGGTCAGCATGGCGAAACAGCGCGTGGCAGAGGCGGAGAAGCTGGGCTTCGAGGAATGCGTGGTGCCTTATGTGTCTCTGGAAGAATGTAAAAAAGGAAGTAAGATCCGCGTCATCGGCGTCAGCTCCGTGCAGGATGCTATGGACAAAGTGTTCGGCTGATGAAGCAGAAAAGTGGAAAATGCGTTTGGAAATGCGACCATTAGAAATGTGACTATGAATGGTCGGAAGATATGAGGAGGGCGAAAATATGCCTGTGAGAATAGGAATTGATATCGGCAGCAGTACAACGAAAATAGTAGCGTTTGAAGGAGAACATATGCTTCCGCCCATGGCGGTTCGGGCAGACAGCCAGGTAGCATCTCTCTACGGTGCGTTCGGAAGATATCTGTATGAGAATAATCTGCAGCTTTTGGATGTGGAAGGTGTCTATATCACCGGCGTGGGAAGCAAATATGTGGAGAAAGCGGTGTATGACCGTCCTACCTATAAGGTGGATGAATTTATCGCCACCGGAACCGGCGGTTATTACCTCACGGATAAAAAGGAAGTCATTGTCATCAGCATGGGCACCGGAAGTTTTTTTGTTAAAGTGACGGAGAATGAGATGAAGCATTTAGGCGGTGTCGGCTTAGGCGGTGGAACTATCTGCGGATTGTCCTCGATCATGCTGAACACCGGAGACATCCATGAGATCGTACCCCTGTCCCGCAAGGGTGACGTGGCGAAGATCGACCTGCGGATCGGCGATCTCGCCAAGGAAAAGCTCCCGGGGCTGAATCTGGATGTGACCGCGTCCAACTTCGGCAAAGCAGACGCCCAGTCCAAGCCCGAAGACATCGCAGCCGGTATCGTGCATATGGTCATCGAGAACATCTGCCAGGCCGGCATCCTCGCCTCCCTGAACACCGGCATCAAAGATTACATCCTCATCGGCGGACTGACCAAATTCTTTGAGTGCCGCCAGATCATCGAGGACTTCAAGAGCCTGTGGGATGTGAAGATCACTATTCCGGAGTACTCCGATTATGCTACCGCGATCGGGTCCGTGATTGCACCGGATGCGGAGAAAGAGGAGATTTAACAACATAGCTGTAAAGATAACACCCCGGCATGGCGCGAGGCTACGGATCGCGCCGTGCCGGGGTGTTATCATATCTAAAATTAAAATGAGATATATTTATCACATTCATATTGACAGAGGAATATACAAGTGATATATTTAACACATAAGAGATAAATATATCACATGCGAAGGGCAAAAAGATGAATAAAATCCAAAAGAAAAAGATCTCACTAAAAACTTACGCAACTGCAAATTATATACTTTATGGATCCTTTATGATACTATTTGGAGCAATGGAATTTGTTTTTGCATCCAAAGATAAAGGATGGGGAACCGCATTGACCATGGCTATGGCTGTATTTCTTATGGGCAAGGCTATTTGGGATTTAAAAACAAAAAGAGAAGATAATGACGAACTGTCACAGATAAATTGGGCAAAAGCGGATAGATTTATGATAATAACAGAACTGATTGCAGATATAGTGTTGATAGTCATACTTGATATTCTTGCAGCATTACCAGGAGATACATTCCAGTTGAGCAGCGTAGATCTAAGAGTGATCTTGCCGTTCTTACTTGTGATTAAATGCGGCTTCCAGACAATGCTGATCGGATTTTATTTTATTAGATTTGAGGAGAATTGAAATGGCTGTTTTAAAGACGCGTATGCATGAATTCAGGAAGGAACTTAATTTACAACAGGCGGACCTGGCGGAAATGGTTGGGGTTCGCCGGGAAACCATAGGAAAGCTTGAAAATGGCAAGTATAATCCTTCACTTAAGCTAGCCATGGACATTGCAAAGGTGTTTGGAAAAACGGTGGAAGAGGTATTTTGCTTTGAGGAGGATAATTAAGATTTTTTAAGATTTTTGGGACAAATTTCCGTAGATTTTATATGAAATAGAAGATATAATATTAAAAAAGGGAGTTTTTGAAAGGAGTGGATACTGGCATGAGTATAGCAGAATTAACAGCAAAGATTGAATGTCTGTCAGCGGACGATTATAATATGGTAATCATGCTTGTTGATAGATTGTCTGAAAAGTCAGATAAAGATGGACTTAGAAAATTAAGCGAGGATGAATTGGTAAAGGAACTTACCGAATCCATCCAAAAGAGTGACAGGGGAGCAACAAAGCCGGCAAGCACTGTTTCAAAAAGCATGAGGGAGAAATATGCAGTTTAATGTAGAACTGTCAAAACTGGCAGAAAAGCAGTATGACAATATCCTGTTCTACATTGCAAACGTGTTAAAAAATTCGCAGGCGTTAGAAAGTGTTATGGATGACTTTGACGATACGATTGTAAAATTAGTCAAGATGGCAGACGCATTTGGATATTGTAGAAGTAAGCGATTAAAGGAAATGGGATTACATAAGATTGGATTTGAAAACCATAGATATTTGCTGGTGTATCGTGTAAAAGATAGGCAGGTAATTGTCGAAGGCATATATCATGAACTACAGGATTATGAAAATACAATTTAGAGCGTGAAGCAAGAGAACTCTTTGGAGTTCTCTTTTTACGTCATAGCGCCTTGTTAGTGAACGTTCGTGATTTTTGCAACAAAAAAAGCCGATAAAATCGACTTTTTAAAGCAGGGGAAGAGGGGATCGAACCCCCGTTAACGGTTTTGGAGACCGCCGCACTACCGCTGTACTATTCCCCTATGAAATTGTATCAGCTGAATCACTGACGAAAGCTATTATAGCATAGGTGTTTACCATTTAGCAAGTGAAAATTTTAAATTTTTGCAAAAACTTTTGCAATTCCAAAGGAAACTGCAAAAAATACCTTATAACACAATTAAAGCAGCCGCAGGCGGGAAACCTGCAGCCACTTTAATTGTGTAAAAGGGGAATTCTTCCGGAAATCTACTTATATAAGCGGTTCGGCTCTCACCGAACATCCTAAGTATATTACACAATTCGGCTTTTGTCTACCGTTTTTTTGCAAAAACCGGCAAAAAAATTGCACAAAAATTGCACTTTAGAAAATAAAGTACAGAAGAAAATGAGAAAAAATGTATATAATCAGATACATAGAGGGAAAGACTTGCTTCCCGGCGCGGATTTCGTGTAATATAGGTAATAAATGAGTATGAGAAAGTACGGCAGATAAGGGCTGTACGGAAATGAGGGAAACTATGGAACAGCATTTTAATACCCCGGCGGAGGTCATTGATACCAACATGAAAGCCGGAGAAGGTAAGGCACATCTTCCTTTGGGCAAGATGATTCTGTTAGGCATTATGGCGGGCGCTTTTATCGCACTGGGCGGAGCCACCAGCAGTACCGCGGCACATGCCATTGACAACGTGGGACTGTCCCGATTCGTGGCAGGTATCATTTTCCCTGTAGGACTGATGATCATTGTATTTGTAGGCGGCGAGCTTTTCACCGGCAACTGTCTGATCGTCATGGACGTGGTTGGCAAAAAGGTGACCTGGTTTGAATGTATCCGCAACCTGATTGTGGTATACTTCAGCAATCTGATCGGTGCGCTGATCATTGATACCCTGATCTATTTTTCCGGTAATCTGGACTACACCGGCGGACTGCTGGGTGCCTATGCCATCAAAGTGGCAGTCGGCAAGGTAGGCATCTCTCCCCTGAAGGGAATCACCTCCGGTATCCTGTGCAACATTCTGGTATGTATCGCTATCCTGATGGCAGCGGCAGCTACGGATATCGTAGGTAAGGTCTGGGCAATCTTCTTCCCGATCATGGCATTCGTAGTCGGAGGTTTCGAGCACTGTGTTGCAAATATGTTCTACATTCCCGTAGGCATGATGGCTGCACAGAATTCCGCTTATGTGGCAAAGGCGCAGGAAGCTTATGGTCTGACCGCAGAGCAGATTCAGGGACTGACAGTACTGCACAGCCTGAACAACTTTATTCCCGTTACCATCGGCAATATTTTAGGCGGAATGATATTCGTAGGAATCCCCTGCTACTTTATCTATAAAAAGAAGTGGCAGAAATGGCATGAGGAATCCAAGACCGCATAGGAAGAGCGGCTCATAAAGTAAATATAGAGCAGAACAGGAGCAGTCGGGGACGATGACAGGATCCCCGGCTGCTTTTTGCTTATATGATGCACCCGGTATAGATTTATGCCTATACAGGAGTTGGCAGAGGATGAACCGGATATGGATTTTTAGAATTATAAACGAAATATTAAATCGTATTTTCACACATGTAATATAAAAACAGAAGAAAAGAAGAGATAAAATGAGAAAACAAAAGAAATAGTGATTTAAATAACGTTGAATGCATTTGAAAAACTCGGCATATAAAACTAATATAAACTATAGAAATTAGCACTCGATAAAAATGAGTGCTAACAAATGAAAAAGAGTAATATGATATTTAAATAGTTATAAGGAGGCAGTTGTCATGAATTTGAAACCCTTAGGTGACAGAGTAGTATTAAAACAGTTAGTTGCAGAGGAGACTACCAAGTCCGGTATCGTACTCCCCGGTCAGAATAAGGAAAAGCCCCAGCAGGCAGAAGTTGTTGCTGTCGGCCCCGGCGGTGTTGTAGACGGTAAGGAAGTAAAGATGGAAGTTAAGGTTGGCGATCAGGTCATCTATTCCAAATACTCCGGAACCGAAGTAAAGCTGGATGATGAAGAGTATATCATTGTAAAACAGAGCGACATCCTTGCAATCATTCAGTAATTGTAAAACCTTAAAAGAAATTAAGACAGAGAACAAATAAAATTGGAGGCTGATTATTATGGCAAAAGAGATTAAATACGGCGCAGAAGCCCGTGCAGCATTAGAGGCTGGTGTAAACCAGCTGGCAGATACCGTAAGAGTAACCTTAGGACCCAAAGGAAGAAACGTAGTACTGGATAAGTCCTTCGGTGCACCCTTGATCACAAACGATGGTGTTACCATTGCAAAAGAGATCGAGTTGGAAGATGCATTCGAGAACATGGGCGCACAGCTGGTAAAGGAAGTAGCTACCAAGACCAACGATGTAGCCGGTGATGGTACCACCACCGCAACCGTTTTGGCACAGGCCATGGTAAATGCAGGTATGAAGAATCTGGCAGCAGGTGCTAACCCCATCATCCTGAGAAAAGGTATGAAGAAAGCAACCGCATGTGCAGTAGAAGCCATCGGTAAGATGAGTCAGAAGGTAAACGGCAAGGAACACATCGCAAGAGTAGCAGCAATCTCCGCAGGAGATGAGGCAGTAGGACAGTTGGTTGCAGATGCTATGGAGAAGGTAAGCAACAACGGCGTTATCACCATTGAAGAGTCCAAGACCATGCAGACCGAGCTGGATCTGGTAGAAGGTATGCAGTTTGACAGAGGTTATATCTCTGCATACATGGCAACCGATATGGATAAGATGGAAGCAGTTCTGGATAACCCTTATATCTTGATCACCGATAAGAAGATCTCCAACATTCAGGAGATCCTGCCTCTGTTAGAGCAAATCGTTCAGTCCGGCGCTAAGCTGCTGATTATCGCTGAGGATGTAGAGGGCGAGGCACTGACCACCCTGATCGTCAACAAGCTGCGTGGTACTTTCAACGTAGTAGCTGTTAAGGCTCCCGGATATGGTGACAGAAGAAAAGCTATGCTGGAGGATATCGCAATCCTGACCGGTGGTACCGTGATCAGTTCCGAACTTGGTTATGAGCTGAAGGATACCACAATGGATATGCTGGGTCGTGCAAAATCCGTTAAGGTACAGAAAGAGAACACCGTGATCGTAGACGGTGAGGGTGATAAGGAAGCATTGCAGTCCAGAATCGCACAGATCAAGAAGCAGATCGAAGAGACCACTTCTGATTTCGACAGAGAGAAATTACAGGAGAGACTGGCTAAGCTGTCCGGCGGCGTTGCAGTGATTCGTGTAGGTGCTGCTACCGAGACCGAAATGAAGGAAGCAAAGCTTCGTCTGGAAGATGCTCTGGCAGCTACCAGAGCAGCTGTAGAGGAAGGCATCATCTGTGGTGGTGGTTCCGCATACATTCACGCATCCAAGGAAGTTGCAAAGTTGGCAGCTACTCTGGAAGGTGATGAGAAGACCGGTGCAGGCATTGTCCTGAAAGCACTGGAAGCTCCTTTGTACCACATCGCAGCAAACGCAGGACTGGAAGGCAGCGTTATCATCAACAAGGTACGTGAGTCTGAGGTCGGTGTCGGCTTTGATGCCCTGAAAGAGGAATATGTAGATATGGTAAATGCAGGTATTCTGGATCCCGCAAAGGTTACCAGAAGTGCTCTGCAGAACGCTACCAGCGTAGCAAGCACACTGCTTACTACCGAAAGCGTTGTAGCTAACATTAAGGAAGACACCCCCGCAATGCCCGCCGGCGGAGCAGGCATGGGCGGGATGATGTAAACACCCATAGAAAAAACAAGCGCCACACCTTCGGGTGTGGCATTTGCTTTTTATGGGTGTTTATCGAGAAAATCAAAAGTGCGAAGCACGGGCTCTGCAAAGCAGAGCGATTTTCGAAGATATAAATGTGGATATGCAAAAATACCCGATCTCCAAGCTCGCTTGAGAGATTGGGTTCTTTTTATGCTGCTGCGACGAAGTCTCACACCGAATCACCCTTGACTCTCCCCCAAAAACCTCTTAAACTTATCTCAAACACATCAAAGAAAGAGGTACACCCTATGAATCGTTTTGAATACATCGTAGAAAGCATCGACGGCGATTACGCCCATCTCCGCAGAACGGATATCGAATCCGATGAATTAAAGCTGGTAGCCCGTGCGCTGCTTCCGCCCGAGATCATGGAGGGTACGAAGCTGTTGTATGAGTGGATGCAGTACTCCATCATGGAATAATTCCGGAGGATTACAATGAAACTATTATATGCAGAGGATGAGCCCGGTCTGTCCGAAGCAGTGGTGGACATTCTCACTTACTACAAATATCAGGTGGATGCAGTGGACAACGGCACCGACGCTTATGACTATGCCAAGGCGGAACATTATGACGGCATCATTCTGGATGTCATGATGCCGGGGATGAGTGGGCTGGAGGTATTGCAGAAGCTGCGGCAGGAGGGCTGTCGGACACCGATCATGCTGTTGACGGCCAAGGCAGAGATCGAGGATCGTGTCGTGGGACTGGATCTGGGAGCGGACGACTATCTGCCGAAGCCCTTTGCCATGAAGGAACTGCTGGCGAGAGTCCGGGCCATGCTGCGCCGGAGGGAGGAATATACTCCCAACGTGCTGACTTGTGGGGATCTGGCATTGAACCAGCAGGACTATACCTTAAGTTCTCCCACAGACAGTGTGGTGCTTTCCGAAACTGGAATACCGGATGATGGAAGCACTGATGCTGCATCAGGACGGCTACCTGTCCTATCTGCGAAAGCGTTTTGCCGCATTGCAGTCCAAAGTGACGATTCAGGCAAAGCGCGGCGTGGGCTACCGGCTGGATAAGGAGGAGTGCCATGATTAAGATCCTGCGTGCGAGATTTATTCGGACGGCGATGCTGGCAGTGACGGTATTGCTGGTTCTCCTGCTGGGAGCCATCAATCTCATCAATTTGGGAATGGTACAGAGAGATCTGAAAGATACGCTGCAAATGGTAGCTGACCGGGTGGACAAGCCGGACAACGATCTGGTGAACACCGCGTTTTTTCTGGTGAAAATAGATGACAGCGGGAATGTGGCTTCGGTGGATGTTACCCATGTGACAGGAGTGGACGAGGAGCAGGCGAGCAGTTATGCTCTGGAAATCTATGAGAAATATTCTACTGAAACGGCAGGACAGGAAAACATTCCAGCAGCGCCCGGAGAGCCGGATGAGGAGAGGTCGCTTCCGCAGGCCCCTGAAGCGAATAAATCCATACCGGATGGAAATCCACCGGAGGAAAGTGGAAGCACCCACGACGCAGGCAATATGAATAATCTGTCCGGCAAAGAAACTGACTCGAAAACAGCCATGCGGGATCCAATGGCCCAGAGCACCGGGAGAAACTCTGGCTTCCTCTATCTGGCACATCCGGACACCACGGGACAGGGCATGACGGACATTGTCTTTTTGGATCCCCAGAAGGAAGAATTAAGCTGCCTGCGTGTATTTGCTCTGTCGGCGGGACTGGGCGTGGTGTGTATGTTTGGAATGTACCTGTTCGTCCGCAGACTTTCCCGCAGAGCCATAGAGCCCATTGCGGAAAGCATGGAGAAGCAGAGACAGTTTATCACCGACGCGGGGCATGAGTTAAAGACGCCGCTAGCCATCATTTTATCCAATACGGAAGCCATGGAACTCTATCAGGGCGAAAGCAAGTGGAGCCGTAATATCAGGGAGCAGGTGGGAAGGCTGGACGGTCTGACGAAAAATCTGCTCATGTTGTCCCGCATGGAAGAGTATTCCGAAAATGTGGTACGGGAGAGTCTGGATCTGGGAGAACTGGTGGAGAAAATGGCGGAGCCTTTCAGAGAGCCGTTAGCGCTGCGGGGGATCGGACTTTGGACAGAGCTTCCCCCAAAAATACAGATCAGTGCAGGCAGGGAGCAGATCGAGAGGCTGTTAAGCGTCTTATTGGAAAATGCCCTGAAATATGCCAGTGACAACGGGGAAGTGGCTGTTTCGTTACAGCGTAAAAGTGACGGACGGAGATCCAAAGCGGTGCTAAGAGTGGAAAATACCTGTGCAGAACTTCCCGGGGTATCACCAGAGGCCTTGTTTGAGCGTTTTCGCAGAGGGGATGAAGCCCGTACCCGGAAAAAAGGCGGCTACGGCATCGGACTGGCAGTGGCGAAAGCCTGTGCTGAGGCAAACGGCGGCAGCATCCGGGCAATCTACGAAGAACCTGACCGGATCTGTTTTGAGATCGCATTTGAGGCGATTCCGACCGCTTAAAGCAGATTTGCCGGTGCAAAAGCATATGAAAAACGCATAAAAAAGTATATAAATAGTGAACAGTTCACAAAAGCTTCACAGAATACCGTATTCTGTGGGGCTTTTTCTAAGTTAAATCTAAGGTTGGTATTATACAATGATCTTGTCAGTAAGGGGAAGACAAAGAAAACGAAAATAACAACCCAGAAGATAGAGAATGAAAGGAGCAATTCTTATGAAAAAAACAACAGTTATGAGCTTACTTATGATCACGGCACTGGCAGTCAGCGCCTGCGGAGCTAACACCGATACTGCCACGGCGACTACAGAGATCACGACGGAGACAGGCGATACGAACAATACCGACAAACCGGAGGACCAGCCGCCTCAGGACGGGCAGGGAGACCAGAACGCTCCCGGAGGTTCCGGTGGTAATGGTGCTCCGGGAGGACAGAACGTACCCGGAGGCTTCGGCGGATCCGGAGAAGTAACGCAGGGAACCGCGGCCAACACCATTGATGCGGACGGCACCTACACTTCCGAAACCTATACCTCCACCGGGGATGACGAGAACGCCCTTCGCGTGGACGGCGCAGAGGTAACCCTGACAAATATTACCGTGAATAAGGCTTCCGGTGCTACTTCCAATACCGAGGACGGCGATTTCTATGGAATGAATGCAGCACTGCTGGCCACCGACGGAGCCAAGGTTACCATTACCGGCGCCACTGTGACCTCCTCCGCCCAGAACGGCAACGGTGTGTTCAGCTATGGAGAGGGAACGGTCGTGAATATTTCCGATTCCACCATCACCACCACTGCAGATAATTCCGGCGGCATCCAGACCACCGGAGGCGGTACCACCAATGCAACGGATCTGACGGTGAAGACCTCCGGCAATTCTTCCGCAGCCATCCGTTCGGATCGTGGCGGCGGTACGGTAGTGGTAAATAAGGGAACTTATGAGAGCAACGGCTATAATTCCCCGGCAGTCTATTCCACCGCAGATATTACGGTGAAAAATGCCACACTGACCGCAAACAATTCCGAGGCACTGGTTATCGAGGGACAGAATTCTATCACTCTTGAAAATTGTGATGTGACCGGCAACATGAGCGATACCAAGGGCAGCAGTTCCGAGGAAAATGTTCACAATGTCATGATCTATCAGTCCATGTCCGGCGATGCTGAGGTCGGAACCTCCAACTTCAGCATGACAGGTGGCACGCTGACATCCCAAAACGGTGACATGTTCTACGTTACCAATACCCATTGCACTCTGACATTATCCGGTGTGAAGATCGTAAATCAGGACAGCGACAGGGTACTGATGAGAGTGGTCGGAAACAGCACTTCTCACGGATGGGGCACAGCTGGTTCCAACGGAGCACAGGTGGATGCAACTTTTGACAGTCAGACCTTGGAAGGAGACATCGTGGTGGATACCATTTCTACATTGAATCTGACCCTGTCAAACAGCAGCAGTTTCACCGGAACCATTAATATCATCGATAACGCAGACGGCACGATCCTGAAATAAGCCTGAAATAAGGAAAGCACAAAGAGTGCAATATTTGTCATAAAATAAAAAGAAAACTGGCACGACAGAAGCACCGGGAAAAGGTAACATGATAGTATAAACTCCTCCATAGAAAACTTGAAAAGCGGAGAAATCGTTTGTGATATCATGAACCAGAAAAAAGGAGACCCCCTATGAGTGAACAGAGAACCTATCAAAATCCTGTGCAGCGAGGCTTTTTCCCGGATCCTTCCGTGATCCGTGCCGGTGACGATTATTACATGGTGAATTCCAGTTTTCAGTATTTTCCGGCGATTCCCATTTCCCATTCCAAAGATATGGTGCACTGGCATATTATCGGACATGCCATCACGAACCCGGAGTGGCTGGATATCAGTGACATCCGGGATTCCCACGGAATCTGGGCACCGGATATCGAATATGTGGACGGAAAATACTATATATATGTTACCTTACGTCTGAATGCGGACGGTAAGCGTGATAACAACGTAATGCGCAGACAGCTGGTGATGGTGTCCGACAGGCCGGAAGGCCCTTACAGCAAGCCGGCATGTCTGGAAGTGGACGATATTGATCCGTCTCTTTTTGTGGATGATGATGGCAGCAGATATATGATCATTGCGAAAGCAGCGCAGGCGGTTCCCCTGACGGCGGACGGACTGGCTGTGGCAGGTCCTGCGAAGACCGCATGGGAAGGCACCGGTGAGCGCTGCTCCGAAGGCCCTCATATTATGAAAAAAGACGGTTACTATTATGCCATCGTGGCAGAGGGTGGTACCGGTTACGGTCACGGAATCAACGTGGGAAGAAGCAGGAATTTCTATGGCCCTTATGAGTGCTCTCCCTACAATCCGGTCATGCGCCAGAAGGATCCCGCTGCACCTATCCAGAGAGCCGGACACGGCAAGCTGGTACAGGATCAGAACGGCCAGTGGTGGTGCTATTACCTCTGCGGCAGACCCAACGAGGGCAAATATACTACCGTAGGCAGAGAATCGGCACTGGATCCCGTACAGTGGACGGAGGACGGCTGGTTCACCGTGAACGAGGGAAAGGGCCCCAGCCTGACACAGATCGCACCAGATCTGCCGGAATGCATTTACGCCAGAAACCTGTTCGACGATTTTAACGATACGAAGCTGAATCTGGAATGGGAGTTCGTCCGCAACCCGGATAACGGTTCCTGGTCACTGACGGAGCGTCCCGGATATTTCCGGATCTGGACCAGAGACGGACAACTGAATGAGATCCGGGCGAAAAATACACTGCTGCGCAGAGAGCAGGAATTGTCCTACGTGGCAGAGACGAAGCTGGAGTTCTACCCGGATAAGGACGGGGAGCAGGCGGGGCTGACCTGCTACTACAGCACAGCTACCTATGCCAGATGTTCCTTGTGTTATGAGGGCGGCAGGAAGCTCCAGCTGGTCATCAACCGCAACCACGGCGAGGAACTGATGACGGAAGTGGACAATGTGAAGGAAGCTCCTGTGTACCTGAAAGTGGTGGTGGAGAAGCTGACCAGAACTTTCTATTACAGCTATGACGGGGAGAACTGGGAGCAGGTCGGCGTTCTGGAAAACTGCATTTACCTTTGCGACGAGGGAGTTCCCGACGATCCGAAACGCCACACCGGCACGCTAGTAGGCATCTATGCTAACAACGGAGGCTGCGGAAGCCGCAAAGCAGCGGATTTTGACTACTTCAAATATGAGGATTAGACAAAAAAAGCAACTGGATTTTGGTTAAAAGTGCGAAAAAGTCGCAACTGTAAGAAATTTATTTGCCAAATAGTCGAAATAATGGTAAAATAATTATGATTCAAAATGTAAGTACTTACATTTTGAATCGACAGGAACAAATGCAACGCATAGTTTCATACATCTCTTTTCAAAGGATCCCGGGTGAACAACCCGGGATCTTTTGATTCGGTGAAACTTTTTATTCTCATAGGGCGTCAAATATTATAGAATACAGAAAAATAATTGCATGCAGTTCAGAAGTGAGGAAAGGATATATGTCGGACAGAAAAAAAGAACAGGCGGTGGAGCGTGCCCTGACGGAGGGGTATGAGAAATATTACCGTCTTGCCTATAGTTATGTACACAATGAAGCGGACGCGCTGGATATTGTACAGGAAGCAGCCTATAAAGCAATCTTAAAGAGTGACAGCCTGAAGGAACCGCAGTACGTGGAGACCTGGGTGTACCGGATCGTGGTCAACGAGTCCTGTAGTTTCCTGCGGAGCCGGAAGGAGAGCGCAGATGTGGACGAGATTCAGGCAGCAAGTGAAGATACCTATGAAAATATTGATCTGAAGCGCGCTATAGAAAATCTTGACTCGAAGGATCGGGCTATCGTGATCCTGCGATTTTTTGAGGACAGGCAGCTGGAGGAGATCGCAGGGATCCTGGATGAGAACTTAAGCACCGTAAAAAGCAGGTTATACCGGGCGATGAAAAAGCTGCGGCTGAATCTGGAGGGCAGTACCGGGTGATCCCACAACCGCTGATACAGACATTAGGATTGACATGACCGGTCCCGAAAGATCGGCAGATGGAGAATAGATATGACAGAACAGGAACAGTTGAGACAGTTAAAAGAGGAGTATGAAAATATGACAATACCCGAGGCGGGACGGGAACGGCTACAGGAAGGTATCGACAGAGCCCGGATGGAGAAAAAAAGAGCGGAGCGGGCCAGGAGACGCACTGCATGGACGGCTGCAGCAGCGGCAGTGGCCTTGCTGATTGCTCTGCCCAATACCAACGTACAGATCGCCCATGCCATGGAGAGTCTTCCGCTGCTGGGAGGTTTTTTCCGGCTGGTGACGGTGCGGCAGTACAATTACAGTGATGAGAACCATGATGCGGAGATCGAACTGGCACAGATCACCTACGGAGAGGATACAGAGGAGGTCGCTCCCGCAGGAGAAGTGGCAGTCGGTGCAGCCGCTCCGGAGGACACAGATACCGGAAGCACGGAAGATGTCGGGCAGGAGGACGCAGTGGCAAAGCTGTCGGAAGACGGCGTACAGGAGGTCAATCAGGATATAGAGGCCACGGTAGAGGAGCTGATCCGCCAGTTCGAGGACACTTTATCCGAGGAAGGCTACCACGGTCTGCATGTATCCCAGGAGGTCGTGACGGATAATGCGAAATATTATACGGTAAAGTTAAGCGTTCTGGAGACGGCAGCCAGCGGCTACGAGCATAACCGGTTTTATACCATTGATAAGCAGACGAAAGATGTGGTGACACTGGCAGACTTGTTTGCGGAGGGAAGTGACTACATCTCCGTGATCAGTGAGAATATCAAGACCCAGATGCGGGAGCAGATGGCGTCGGATGAGGGTGTGATCTATTTTCTGGATGAGACGGATATGCCGGAGTTCAATTTCCGGAGTATCACGGAGCAGACAAATTTTTATTTTAATGAAAAAGGAGAACTGGTCATTGCTTTTGATGAATACGAAGTGGCTCCCGGTTACATGGGAGCACCGGAATTTGTGATCCCCACAGAAACTGTAGAAACATTATATAAATAGACTTGTAGAAAGCAGTCATTTTCCGTATAATCTTAGTGACTGTTCCGAGCTATGGTAATAGTATTGTAAGACATGAGGCTCTGAATAGTTATTACAGAATGATTCTTTGAAAGGGAAAGCAGCATGGACAATAAGAGATTTCATGAGCAGTTAAATGAATATCTGGAGGAACTGGATTGTACCGCAAAGGAATTGGGAGAAGCCTCCGGATTGTCGGCTGCCACACTCAGCAGATACCGTTCCGGCGTCCGGGTACCGGACACGGATGCAGAAGCCTTTGCCGGCATATGCCGGGCGATTGCCGGGATCGCCGGCCAGCGCGGAATAGAAACACTTACCGAAGAGAAGGTCAGAGAAGGTTTTTTGTGTTGTGAGGACATGATCGCAGTAGATAAAGAACAGCTGCGAACGAACTTTAATCTGTTGTCAACGGCATTAAATCTGAATATGAACAGCCTGTGTCAACAGATCAATTATGGCAGTTCCACTGTTTTTCGTTTTCGAAGCGGTTCCCGTCAGCCATCGGAGCCGGAAAAATTTGCAGAGGCTGTGGCAAAATATGTGGCAGAGGTATGTATAGAGGAAACAGAACGGGAGAAGTTGGCGCAGATTCTGCAATGCGACATCAGCGAGTTCGATGAAAAAGAACATGGTGCGGCCATAATAAAAGAATGGCTTTTGAATGCAAACATGGAGAACAAAAAAGAAGTATCCCATTTTCTGGAACAATTGGATCAGTTTGATCTGAATGAATATATTAAGGCAATTCATTTTGACGAATGGAAAGTTCCTCCCTCCATTCCGTTCCGACTGGCAACATCGAAATCCTATACCGGACTGAAAAATATGATGGAAGCGGAACTGGATTTTCTGAAGGATACGGTATTGAGCAGATCCATGGATCCGGTGATCATGTACAGTGACATGCCGATGGAAGAGATGGCGAAGGATCCGGAATTCCCGAAAAAATGGATGTTCGGCATGGCCATGATGCTGAAAAAAGGACTGCATCTGCATCAGATCCATAATCTGAATCGTTCTTTTGAGGAAATGATGTTGGGGCTGGAGAGCTGGATCCCCATGTATATGACGGGACAGATCTCACCGTATTATCTGAAAACAGGACAGGATCAGGTATTTCTGCATTTTTTGAAGGTATCCGGTTCGGTTGCTTTGTCCGGTGAGGCCATCAGGGGCTATCACAGTGAGGGAAAATACTATCTGGCCCGTTCTAAGGATGAGGTGGTGTATTATCAGAAGCGTGCTAAAGAACTTTTGAATTCCGCCAGCCCGTTGATGGAGATCTATCGGGTGGAAAATGCCGGAGCATTTGGGGCATTTTTAAGGTCTGATGCGGATACCGACGGCAGGAGAAGAAATATCTTATCGGCGCCGCCCCTATGGATCGCGGACAGAGACTGGCTGGAACAGTTTTTAATGCGGCGGGACGTGCCGGGGGAGCAGGCACAAAAAATCCTGGTCTATGCGGATACCCTCAGACAGTTAAACCAGCGTATTTTACAGAAAAACCGTATGATAGATGGGATCTCATTGCCGGAACGGGAAGTATTTGATGAATATCCCGTGACACTTTCCGTAAGCGGAATGTTTTGCGAAACGGATTTTTCTTATACCTGGGAGGAATATCAGACCCATTTGGAGCAGGCGAGAAAGTACGCGCAGACCCACGAAAATTATATTCTGGAAGAAACAAGGTCCCATGCGTTCCGAAATCTGCAAATACAGATCCATGAGGGAAAATGGGCCATGGTATCCAAGGGAAAAGCTCCGGCCATCCATTTTGTAATCTATCATTCCCGGTTAAGGGAAGCCATAGAGCATTTTATACCGCCGGTGGTGGAGGACTAGTGACGCTCCAGTTCTTCCCATTCGGGACCTAATTGCAGACTTCCGTCTTTGCTTCCTACGAAGGTGCCGTTATGATGATAGATGTGTTCATATGCCACATCTGCCTCATAACCTCTTCCTAAGGAATCCGTATAAGTGTTGACTCCCCGAATGCCATCCGAGGATCTGTCGTAGATTCGATCCATCTGTCGGCTGTGATCATAAATTCCCTGATTTACAATGTCTGAAGTCTCTGACAGTGTACGGGATATCTGTTGGGAAGAACGAATGGCGTTCTGCTGTCTCTGCATGGCTCCCTGTATCTGGATCTGCTGGACATTTCGGAGCTCTTCCTCCTGCAATGCAAAATAAAGGGGAGCGTAACGCAGCTCGGCCAGAAATTTGTCAAATATCGCTTCGTAAGAATCATTTTCCGTATGGGGGTACACTAACAGCAGATCAAAAGCCCGCCCCCAGTCAAAGGTTTCCATACCTCCGATGCCGTACATGGCGCCCATAAAGGCCATCCCTTTTTTCAGAAAATCCATAACATCCGTAGAATTTCCAGAAGCCTCCTTCGGAGCCTTGGCAAGGATCGTAGCGAAATATCCATCATATACCATATCATTCTGTTGAAGGCGGAACTGAAATTTTCCGGCTTCCGTCATAACATTTTTTTCCAGCTTCTGGGAAGCCTCCTGTTGAAAAAGGAACGTTTTTTTCTGTAAGAGTTCACCGGAACAGGGACGCATCTGGATCTGGGGAGTTCCGCAGATGGCGGAGATACGTTCTACGGCATATTGGGAAAGGGGAACCATTCTGCGATAGCATACCAGAGAACGGGGATCCAGCTGGTAGTCCCGGCGCCCCATGCCGGGCAGAGAGGAGCCGGGAGTGTAATCCTTATAATAGGCAAACGGCAGGAAAAACATTCTGGCACCTTCCGGAGACCAGAGCTGCAGGGCTTTGCAGACAGTGGCCAGGGTAGAGACAGAAGAATTATCATCCGTGACGCGGCAGGACCATCCTCTGGGAATATAGGCCTGGAACAAAGGACCTCTGCCGGCATAGTCGATACGCTGTACTTCGGGCACTTCTTTCTTCTGACCGGAGGATAAGATGTATTCGGTATCACAATATTCACAGCGGATTTTGAGAGCACCATAAGGTACTTTAAGAGAATGACCGCAATTTCTGCATTTCACTTCTGTGTATTCCATTAGAATTCCCTCTCTTCTTTCCTTCACCCGTTCACTTCTGACGGTAATTTGGTTCCAAGCAATTATAATTGTTTCATTACTGTTATAATTATATAGGGAATAAGAAAGAGAGAAGCTAAAAATTTCCAAATTGGAAAGTGCCAGATCGGAAAATGCAGGCCTGCCAGTGACGGTTTCCGGTACAATAAGAGCAGAAAGCAGAAGAAATACGAAAACGGAGGCGGGAGTATTGAGGAGAAAATTTTATGGAATATTGACAGCCGTTTTGTTATGCGGCGTCTGCAGTGCCTGTGGAAATCCGGCAGGAAATGAAGGGACATCCGTGGAAACACAAGAGATCACAACAGAGACAGAATCCCCGGGAAACTATAAGGAGTATAACGGCTATGGATGTTATGA
>DJEP01000050.1:18791-56604 GCA_002431915.1 Lachnospiraceae bacterium UBA5895
TTTTTCCAGTCAGGAAGTCCGGAGTATGAAGAGGAAGTTTATATTTTGCATCTGCCAGAGGAAGAAAATGCAGGAGAGGAACTAGTGATCGAACAGGTTACCGATGAGAACGGACAGGATCTGTCGGATAGTTTTTCCATGTTAAAGTTTGTCTTTGAGCCGGAGCAGGTGCTTTTGCAAGTGGAGCGAAAAGAGGAACGCCTGGCGGGAGGAGACTCGGATAATATCCAGACCGGAGAATATATCCTGCTTCCGCTACAGGAAATCCCGGAAAAGGAAGAGAAAGTGCAGACGACTCCCATGGAAAGCGGAGAACTGCTGGCAATGGCAAGAGCAGGCTATGAGAAAGAGACCGGATTTCTTGCGCCGGAAGCGGAATGCCTGGATCTACTTCCGGCTGGTATACCGTAAATGCTTTCGGTGAGGGGACGGATGATGTTATGGGAGGACAGATACAATTACAGGAACTTTCTCCGGCAGAGGTAGCAAAATATCTGCCTGCCCCGGTAAAACTTACCTATTTGCAGGAGGGAGAGGCATCCAATGAATGGGAGATCACGGATGCCGGTATCCTACAGCAGTGCATGGAGGCATTGCATGGAGGCATTGCAGCAGATGACAATAGGGGAGCAAAACGACCTGCGCGCTGCTGATGCGGGGGAAACATTCTGTTTTGAACTGGCGGATGGAAGCACCTGGACGGTCCGTTTTGAAGCAGGCAGACTATTAAAGGAAAACATCTGTTATGAAGTGGAAGGATATAAGGAATTGCACAGAATTGTAAATAATCATTTAATGGAGGAAGGATTGCAATGAAGCGATGGATGATTTTAGGGGTATCCCTGATACTATCGATGCTGACAATTACCGGTTGTGGGGGAAATACCATCGAAAGCGAAGAAACCACACAGGCGACCGTATCCCCCACAGAATCGCCGGCGGAACCGGTGGTGGCGGAAAGCAAGGAGGAACCGGTGGTGGAAGAACAGAATTTCACGATCACACCGATTTACTCCGGACTGGAACTGGAGCCTTATTCCTGTTACGACTTTTCCATGGAAATACCTCAGGGTTGGGTTGTGGAAAGCACCCAGACGATCGCAGGAATGCAGCATGCCATCCGTGTGTATGATCCGGAATGTCCGGTGAATCAGATTCTGTTTATTCTGAAGGCGGAGCCTTTATATATGGATGAGACCATGCAATATTTATTTTCCACCTATGGGGAGGAATGGGGGGCATTTCCGGTTCTGAATGATGTGTCCACCGAAGGATTTTTCAATGTCTTCTCCCAATATGCCGATGCCATAGAAACACAGCCTGCCTATAGTACCATCTCTCTGCCGAGGATACAGCAGATGTCTGCCATGGAAGGCTATGGGCAGGAGGATACCCTGTTATATGCAGATTTTTGGCAGGATGGCGCGGAAGGAGAGGGAATGTTTTACACAGAACTGCAGCCTTTCAGTATCCCGGGAATGGAAACCGGATACTATATGGCCTATAATGTGATCGCCATGACGGCCGGGAAGGATACCTTTCAGAACTGGGAGGAGATCCTGACCAGAAGTATGAGTACCCTGGACTATTCCCAGGACTTTGTGAATTTTGCGATGGGACAGAGTGACCAACAGGTGGCTGCTTCAAGACAGTTCAGTCAGGCAGCATCTGAGATGTCTGACAGTATCATGTCATCCTGGGAGAACCGGAATAAAAGCGATGACATCATACGGCAGAAGCAGAGTGATGCGACTTTTGGCCTTGAAAGAGTGATGGATACGGAGACCGGCGAGATCTACCAGACGGAAAACGGGTTTACCGACTGGTATGACGGAGAGCGGTACCAACCCATCACGGATGAGCAATATACAGAAGCAGTCAAAGGTGAATTTTCCTGGAAATAAAATATATCTAAAAGCAACAGTTCCTGCATATCATGAAACAAGATGATATGCGGGAGTTTTTTTATGCCATTGATTGTATTGGACGCGGGCCACGGTGGGGCGAACCCCGGCGCCACATATAATGGAAGAAAGGAAAGTGAGGATGTCCTGGTACTGACATTAGCGGTGGGAGGAATTTTGGAGGAAAACGGAGTGGACGTGTATTATACCCGGACCACGGATGTTTACGAGTCCCCTTACCAGAAAGCACAGGAGGGAAACGAGGTCGGTGGGGATTATTTCGTCTCGATCCATCGCAATTCCAGTCCTTATCCGAACCAGTACAGCGGTGTGGAGAGTCTGGTCTATAACCGTTACGGGGCGGCTGCCAGGATGGCGTACAACATTAATGCCAGACTGGAACAGGTGGGATTCGTGAATCTGGGGGTGAACGAGAGACCGAATCTGGTGGTGCTGAACAGTACAAATATGCCGGCAGTGCTGGTGGAAGTGGGATTTATCAATACGGATGTGGACAACGAGATTTTCGATACCCGTTTCGATGAGATCGCACAGGCCATTGCCGACGGAATTCTGGAGAGTATATGATTTACGTTCATCCCACGCTGCATTCGTGATTTTACTTAAAACTTACAAACATCTTACCACACTGTGATATTATGTGAATTTCCTTCATGCTAGTATGTCAATGTAATCAAGAGAAAGAAAAAACAAACAACATGGAGGACATTATTATGAGAATGAGACACAGTAAAGGATTGGCTCTGGTAGGAGCATGTATTTTATTTGCTATGAGTCTGGCAGGATGCGGCAACAGCAATACCGCGGCAGATGCAGAAAGCGCAGCAGCTTCTTCCGCAGAGGTAAGCAGCGTGGCAGAAAGCACTGTAGCAGAGAGCAGCGCAGCAGCATCCAGCGAGACCACCGCAGATTTGTCCGGCAGCATTTCCATGGTAGGAAGTACTTCTATGGAGAAACTAGCCAATGCACTGAGCGAAGCTTTCATGGGAAAATATCCCAATGTTACCGTAACCGCTGAATTCGTAGGATCCGGCGCAGGTATCGAAGCTGTGACCAACGGAACCGCAGATATCGGCAACTCTTCCAGAAACTTAAAGGATGAGGAAAAGGCAGCAGGCGTTGTAGAGAATGTAGTAGCAATCGACGGTATTGCCGTATGCGTAGACCCTGCCAACGAAGTAACGGATTTGACCAAAGAGCAGCTGACCAACATCTACAATGGCACCATCACCAACTGGAAGGATGTTGGCGGGGCAGATGAGCCTATCATTGTAATCGGTCGTGAGGCAGGTTCCGGTACCAGAGGCGCTTTCGAAGAACTGATTGATCTGGTAGATGGTTGCAAATATGCAAACGAGCTGGACAGCACCGGTGCGGTAATAGCAAAAGTTGCATCTACTCCCGGCGCCATCGGATATGCTTCACTGGATGCTTTGGATGACAGTGTGAAGGCACTTTCCCTGGAAGGAGTAGAAGCTACCGCAGAGAACATCAAAGCTGGTAACTACTTCTTAAGCAGACCTTTCGTAATGGCTACCAAGGGTGAGATCTCCGAGCAGAACGACCTGGTACAGGCATGGTTTGATTTTGTACTGGGCGACGAAGGACAGCAGGTTGCTTCCGAAGTTGGTCTGATTACTGTAAAGTAATCTCCTTAAGACAGGAAAAGGAAAAAAGCGATGAATAGTGGAACACACGCTTCCGTAATGGGAAACAGAAAAAATAAAGCGGTAGTGGAAACTGTGGCACAAATAGTATTTACCATTTGTGCCTTCTTCGCCGTACTGGCGGTAGTTTCCATTACTTTATATATGATCATCAGCGGCACCCCCGCTGTCTTAAAAGTAGGTCTGAGAGAGATCCTGTTCAGTACCGAATGGATGCCAACGGCGGCGGATCCGAAATTCGGTATTTTGTGGGTCATCCTGACTTCTATTGTCGGTACCACACTGGCCATCCTGTTGGGTGTACCTATTGGGGTACTGACTGCGGTATTTCTGGCAGAAGTGGCACCGAAGCCTTTGGCTGCCATTGTAAAGCCTGCGGTAGAACTGCTGGCAGGCATTCCCTCCGTTATTTACGGACTGTTGGGAATCTACTTATTGAATCCTCTCATGTATAAATTAGAACGACTGATCTTCAAAGGATCCACGACCCATCAGTTCACCGGCGGAGCAAACCTCTTGTCTGCGGTGATCGTACTGGCGATCATGATCCTGCCCACCGTGATCAATATCAGCGAGACTTCTATCCGGGCGGTTCCGGCAGGAATCAAATCCTCATCCCTGGCACTGGGGGCTTCTCATATACAGACCATTTTCCGCTCCATCCTTCCGGCGGCAAAATCCGGTATCGTGACGGCTATTGTTTTGGGTGTGGGACGAGCCATTGGTGAAGCCATGGCCATCACTCTGGTATCCGGTAGCAGCGTGAATATGCCGTTGCCCTTTAACTCCGTACGATTTCTGACCACAGCCATCGTCAGCGAGATGGGTTATTCCTCCGGATTGCACAGACAGGTGCTGTTCACCATCGGACTGGTGTTGTTTGTCTTTATTATGATCATTAATATCATACTGAACAAAATATTGAAAAAGGGGGCGGACGACAATGAATAAGGATACCCTATATGTAAAAAGAAAACGCCCCACAGACATGCTTTTATTACTGGCAATCTACGTTTCCGCCACTTTGGCGGTGGCACTTCTGCTGGGAATCATCCTGTATGTATTCGTGAAGGGAATCCGCACCGTGAACTGGGCATTCCTGACTACGGTAACCAGTGCGAGAAAACAGACCACCGGTATCGCAGGCAATTTGCTAAACACACTGTACATTATTGTGATCACACTGCTGATCGCTACACCCATCGGCGTGGGAAGCGCCATTTATCTGAATGAATATGCGAAGCCCGGAAAACTGGTCTCCCTGATTGAATTCACCACGGAGACACTGGCAGGTATTCCGTCCATCATCTTCGGTCTGTTCGGTATGATTTTCTTCGGAGAGACTTTAGGTTTTGGCTATTCGCTGCTTACGGGTTCCTTTACCCTGACGCTGATGGTACTGCCACTGATCACAAGGAATACACAGGAAGCGCTGCGTACGGTTCCGGACAGCTACCGTACCGGAGCACTGGGAATGGGATCCACGAAATGGCATATGATCCGTACGATTCTGTTACCGTCCTCCATGCCCGGTATTGTCACCGGTATCATTCTGGCACTGGGACGTATCGTGGGAGAATCTGCGGCACTTTTGTTCACCGCGGGAAGCGACTACAAGCTGCCGAAGTTCACCGGAGATTTCGGTGATAACCTGGCGAAGCTGGCCCACAAGGCACTGGAGTCCGGCGGTACTCTTACCATTGAACTGTATTTACAGATGCAGAAGGGACAGTATGACAACGCCTTCGGTATCGGCTGCGTTCTGATCATTATCGTATTGATCCTGAACCTTCTGACCAAGCTGGCGGCGAACAAGCTGAGACGAGAGTAAGAGAAATCATAATAAGGAGAAAACCTCATGGCTAACAGTAAAATATCCGTGGAAAACTTAAATCTCCACTATGGGGAGAACCACGCACTGAAAGATGTAAATATGGAAATTGCCGAGCATGCCATTACCGCATTTATCGGTCCCAGCGGCTGCGGAAAATCCACTTTTCTGCGTTGCCTAAACCGGATGAATGACCTGGTGGACGGATGCAGGGTAGAGGGAAAGGTGATCCTGGACGGAGAGGACATTTACGATAAGCGGGTGGATACCACACTGCTTCGCAAAAAGGTGGGTATGGTATTCCAACAGCCCAATCCTTTCCCCATGTCCATCTATGACAACATTGCCTACGGTCCCAGACTACACGGCATCAAGAATAAAAAGGAACTGGACGAGATCGTGGAGCGCTCTTTGCAGGGAGCGGCCATCTTTGAAGAGGTAAAGGATCGTCTGCACAAATCCGCACTGGGACTGTCCGGTGGACAGCAGCAGAGACTGTGTATCGCCAGAGCACTGGCGGTATCCCCCGAAGTGCTGTTGATGGACGAACCCACGTCGGCACTGGACCCGATCTCCACCCTGAAGATAGAGGAACTGATGGAGACACTGAAGAAAAAATATACCGTGGTCATCGTAACCCACAATATGCAGCAGGCGGCCCGTGTGTCGGACGATACCGCATTTTTCCTGGTAGGAGAAGTAATCGAGAAAAATGCAACCTCCGAGATCTTTGCAAGACCTCAAGACAAACGGACAGAAGATTACATCACCGGACGGTTTGGTTGATTTTGGATGAGAAGATAGGAGGAATGGGAGATGTCACCCAGAGTATTATTTGAACAGGATCTGGAACTTTTAAAAAATAAAGTGACCGAGATGGGAGAGCATGCAGAGATCAGTTATGACCGTATGTTATATGGAATTCGGGAGAACAAAGGGGATCTTTTAAAGACCCTGCTGGATACGGATCACACGATGGTGGATATGCAGAGAAGCATTGAGGCGATGTGCTTAAGCCTGCTGACCAGACAGCAGCCGGTGGCGAGAGATATGCGCCTGGTGAGTGCCTCGCTGAAGGTTGTAACAGACATTGAGCGGATCGGTGACCATGTGGCAGATATGGTGGAACTGTATCTGCGGATGGGGAATATAAATGCCGAAGGAAAACAGGAAAAACTGCTTCTGGAAATGATGGAAGAGGCAAAGAATATGATCCACAATTCCGTGGAGGCTTTTGTGGAAGGCGACGAGGCAAACGCCAGACAAGTTGTGGAGCATGACGATGTGGTGGATGATCTCTTTAATAACATGAAGGAAGAGATGATGCAGGCCATCCGGGAGCAGAATTTGGACGCAGACCGTGTGGTAGATTACCTGATGATGGCAAAGTACCTCGAAAAGGTGGGCGACCATGCGGTAAACATCGCGGAGTGGGCGATCTTCCGCATGACCGGAGACATGGAAGGTGTGAAACTGTATTAGAATTTGATGATCCCAGCAACAATGCAGAGCCCCAATTTGCAAAATCGCCTCTGCGAGGCTTTACTTTTGCTCATTGAGGCTTGCTCGCCAAAGAACTCTTGCCATATACTCTTATGAATGCTAGCATTCGACGAGTATCCGGCAATAAATATAGTTTTGCATTGTTGCGATTTTACATAGATTTTACGTTTGGTGATATTACATTTTACATAGGCACGTTAGAGTAAAGAAAGAAACCAAAAATGTAAAAAACACCTATGTAAAATGCGAGGATTTGAGTATGAGCTTTTTTGATTTACTGAAGATGGTAGGAGGACTTGCACTGTTCCTGTATGGAATGAACCTGTTGGGGGATGGATTGTCCCGCGCCTCCGGCGGGCGCTTGGAGCGTATTCTGGAGAAGCTGACCAACAATCCGTTAAAGGCGGTGCTCATGGGTGCGGTGGTCACCGGTGTGATCCAGTCCTCTTCCGCTACCACGGTTATGGTAGTCGGTTTTGTGAATTCCGGTATTATGAGTCTGAAACAGGCAGTGGGTGTCATCATGGGTGCAAACATCGGTACTACAGTGACCTCCTGGATCTTAAGTCTGGCGGGCATTGAGAGCGATACTTTCTGGATCCGCATGCTCAAACCCAGTTCTTTTTCCCCAATCCTTGCAATCGTGGGTGTGGGTATTTTGTTATTTTCCCATAAAGATAAACTGAAAAATGCGGCAACCATTCTGTTGGGGTTTGCCATTCTGATGTTCGGTATGGACACCATGAGTGCGGCAGTGTCACCGCTTGCAAACGTGCCGGAATTTACCAATCTGCTGATTAAGTTTCAGAATCCGGTATTTGGTGTACTTGCAGGAATGATCCTGACGGCAGTGATTCAGTCATCTTCCGCGTCCGTAGGTATCTTACAGGCTTTGTGCACTACCGGAGCTGTCAGCTTCGGCGCGGCAGTGCCCATCATCATGGGACAGAATATCGGTACCTGTGTAACTGCAATGATCTCCGGTATCGGAGCTTCCCGCAATGCAAAACGTGCGGCTCTGATCCATCTGTATTTTAATATTATCGGAACGATCCTGTTCCTTGGAGTGTTCTATACGGTCAATGCCATTCATCCCTTTGCTTTTCTGGGAGAAGTGGCAACACCCTTTGGTATCGCGGTAGTTCACAGCTGCTTTAATATTGCGGCTACGCTGGTATTGCTTCCTTTTTCCAATGGACTGGTGAAGTTAGCATGTCTGACACTTCCTACCAACGAAGATGTGAAGCAAATGACCGAGACCGACAAGACCTTAAGCCTGCTGGATACCCGTTTTCTGGAGAATCCTGCCTATGCGGTAGAGCAGAGCAGACAGGTGGCTTCCGTTATGGCGGATAAGTCCAGAGAAGCCATGAATTTGGCAATGGAGCTGTTACAGAATTTCGATGAAGCGAAAGCAGAGCAGGTGGCACAGATGGAGACCGATGTAGACCGGTTCGAGGATGAACTGGGAACCTATCTGGTGAAGTTAAGCTCCAAACAGCTTTCCAATAAAGACAGTGAGACTTTAAACACGATTCTGCACTGCATCGGCGATTTTGAGAGAATCTCGGATCATGCCCGCAATATCAAGGAAGCGGCACAGGAGATGCACGACAAACAGCTGGTATTTTCCGAAAAGGCACAGGAGGAATTGAAAGTATTCGAGAGAGCGGTACATGATATTTTGGACATTACTATAAACAGCTTTATAAACGGAGACCTGAATCTGGCAAGACAGGTGGAGCCGCTGGAGGAAGTCATCGACGGACTGAGCCTGGATGTGAAGCAGCGTCATGTGCGCAGACTTCGTAAGGGAAAATGTACCATTGAACTGGGATTCATTTTATCCGATGTTATTACGAACTTTGAACGTGTCAGTGATCACTGCTCCAACATTGCGGTCTGCCTGGTACAGGTGAATGAAGATGAATTCGACACCCATGCTTACCTGGACGAATTGCGTCAGGAAGACAACATGGACTTCCAGGGCAAGGTGATGGCATGTCGTGAAAAATACCAGTTACCTCCCACAAAGCAGGAACGTGCTGTGGAAAAGAATGCAAAATTACTTGCGGAGTGAGGATTTACAGAGGTATAGTTAAGAAGAGAAAGCACAGTCAGAGAGGAGTGCTGTGAGATGGCATTGATTTATGTAGTAGAGGATGATAAAAATATTCAGGAGATCGAGACCTTTGCCCTGGCAAATGTGGGCTATGAGGTAAAAGGCTTTGATTCCGCCACGGATTTCTATGAGGCACTGAATGAGACCACGCCGGATCTGATTTTACTGGATATCATGCTGCCGGACGAGGACGGTCTGAGTATCGTGAAAAAACTGCGTACCAGACAGGATACGGTGCTGGTGCCGGTAATCATGGTCACAGCGAAGACCACGGAGATCGACAAGGTAAAGGGGCTGGATCTGGGAGCGGATGATTATATTACGAAGCCCTTTGGCATCATGGAACTGATCTCCAGAGTAAAGGCAATGCTTCGCAGAAGCCAGAAGACCCAGGAGAAGGATAAGGTACTGAAGCTCGGCAATATCGTTCTGGACAGAGAGAAACATTCCGTAACGGTAGGCAAGGAGCCGGTGGAACTGACTTATAAGGAATATGAACTGTTAAAGCTTCTGATGACAAATGCCGGCATCGTGACCACCAGGGAACTGATCCTGGATCGCGTCTGGGGAATCGATTTCGAGGGAGAATCCAGAACCTTGGATATGCATATCAAGACGCTTAGGCAGAAACTGAAGGAAGAGGGCAGTCTGATCAAGACCGTGCGTAATGTGGGATACATTATGAACGGTGAGAAAGCGTAACAGAAGATGAAGAAAAAGATTAACAAGATGATGGTTCTTATTGCCACGGTGACGATCCTGCTTACCATGGTGCTGATCACGGTAGTGTATTATGATCTGTTCCGCAGGCAGGTGCTGGAGGATCTGAAAAGCTATGGTTCCCTGTTAAAAAGTTGCTCTTCGGTAGAAGAGATCGAGAAAAACGGAGTACCGGTGGAATCGGATCTGCGTCTGACACTAATCGGCAATGACGGACAGGTGTTATATGACAATGAGGCAGATTCTGTGGCGATGGGGAACCATTTCTCCCGCCCGGAGATCCAGGAAGCCATGCGGGATGGAGAGGGCGAAGCGGTCCGTAACTCTGAGACCCTGTCCCGGTCCACCTTTTATTATGCGATCCGTCTGGAGGATGGCAGTATTTTACGTCTGTCCAAGGATACCAGAAGCATTTACAGTATTTTTATTCATGCATTGCCCATGATGGTGGGAATCTTTATCATGCTGTTAGTGCTGTGCATGGTGGCAGCCAGAGTGCTGACTAAGAAGCTGGTGGCTCCCATCGAGAAACTGGCACAGAATATCGGGGAATGTACGGAGATGCAGACCTATGAGGAACTGACTCCGTTCATGGCAATGATCCGCAAGCAGCATGAGAACATTATGAAAAATGCCAGAATGCGGCAGGAATTTAGTGCTAATGTGTCCCATGAGCTAAAGACACCGCTGACATCCATTTCCGGTTATGCGGAATTGATCGAGACCGGAATGGCTTCCGAACAGGATACGGTGCGTTTTGCCCACGGAATCCACAACAGTGCGAACCGGTTGCTTACATTAATTAATGATATTATCCGCCTGTCGGAGTTAGACGGCACAGAAGAGGAAGCGGATACAGAACTGCTGAACCTCCATGAGATGGCAAAGAACTGCGTGGAAATGCTTTCCATGAGTGCAGAGAAACATGATGTGACCATTCAGCTTACCGGAACAGATGCTTATGTGACGGCGAACCGACAGATGATGGAGGAACTGTTGTATAATCTCTGCGATAACGCGATCCGCTATAACAATCCCGGAGGAAGCGTGGATGTGCAGACCTGCGCCAGAGAAGGACATACCTATCTCGTGGTAAAAGACACCGGCATCGGCATCTCCAAGGAGCATCAGGAGAGGATCTTCGAGCGGTTCTACCGCGTGGACAAGAGCCGCTCCAAGTCTACCGGAGGCACCGGACTGGGGCTTGCCATTGTGAAACATATCATCGCCAAGAGCCATGCCGAACTGCAGCTTGAGAGCGAACCCGGCAAAGGAACGACGATACGCGTAATCTTCTAAAGAATTTCTAATCTCCCGTAGCCCCTGTCAGGGTATAAGAAACGCGGCACGCTCGTACTTTATTAGTACGATGCGCTCCTGTCGCAGAGCGTAGCGGTACATAAGCGGTCAGAGTACGACCGCAATGCGTCCCTTGGGACGCTATGGTACCGACGTCTGCTTACGGCCAGCTTAATTCTTATACCCAGCCGGGGCTACTTTTTTTCGCAGGATTCCAGGACACAGAACGCCCGCGGTGGATGGGATGTCCTTTCGAGGATGTTTGTCGGAGGTGGTGACATTTTCTCGAAAAGTGCTGAAAATCAGGGTGGAGCGAACAGGACGTTCGCGACAGGCGGACGTTGCCATGGATGGCAACTGGAGCCGTGCCCGTACGGATGAGAACCGCTACTCACTTTTCGTCAGAAAATTCCCACCGGGAGACCTTACATCGAGGAAGGATATCCCATTCACGGTGGGCGTTCAAAATCTCTTAATTGTAAGCTCTTACATGATAAAAAATTAACTTTCCCAAAATCTATTGATAGAATTTGTTAAATAGTATACAATTACATGTGTATAAACAAAAGCAAAGTCGTGAAAACGACTATTTTTTAAAAATAGAAATGTAAGCGCTTACATAGAATGGAGAAGATCATGAGCCGATTGAAGATTGCCACCCCGAATAAGGCACAGCTTACGGTAGAACACCTGTATAAAGACTTAGAGAGAAGGATCATTGCCAGCCCGCCCGGATTGTGTCCGGTGGACCTGCAGCTTTCTTTTCTGAAAATGTGTCATGCCCAGACCTGCGGTAAATGCGTGCCATGCCGTGTGGGACTGGGACAGCTGCAGAACCTGATGGAAGATGTGCTGGCAGGCAAAGCGACCCTGAAGACCCTGGATCTGATCCGAGACACCGCATCGGACATTGTGGATTCCGCAGACTGCGCCATCGGTTACGAGGCAGCCTATATGGTACTGGACGGACTGGAAGGCTTCCGGGAGGATTATGTGTACCATATCGAGCATGGCGGCAAATGTTCCTGTCACATTACCCAGCCGGTTCCCTGCGTGGCGCTGTGTCCCGCAGGTGTGGACATCCCCGGTTACATAGCTCTGGTGAAGGAGGAGCGTTATGCGGATGCTGTAAAACTGATCCGCAAGGACAATCCTTTCCCGACGGCCTGTGCCCTGATCTGTGAGCATCCCTGCGAGGCAAGATGCCGCCGCAACATGATCGACAGTGCTATCAATATTCGTGGACTGAAACGTATGGCAGTGGACAACGCCAGAGCCAACACGGTTCCTGTGCCCGAGAAGGCAGAGAGCACCGGCAAAAAGGTGGCCGTCATCGGCGGAGGCCCCGGCGGGCTGTCCGCGGCATATTATCTGGAACTGATGGGACACCATGCCGTAGTATTTGAAGAAAAGAGTAAGCTGGGCGGAATGCTGCGTTACGGAATCCCCAATTACCGTTTTCCCAGAGAGCGTCTGCAGGAGGACATTGACACCATCCTGTCCACCGGAGTGGAAGTGAAAATGAATACCAGGGTCGGCAATGGGGAAGGTGAGATCTCTTATAATAAATTACATGAGGAATACGATGCCGTCTATATTGCCATAGGTGCTCACACGGACAAAAAGATCGGCATCGAGGGTGAGGACGCCCGCGGCGTAATGTCTGCGGTAGAAATGCTGCGCCGCATCGGCGATGATGATATGCCGGACTTTAAGGACAAGACCGTAGTCGTAGTCGGCGGCGGCAATGTAGCCATGGACTGTACCAGGTCCGCCATCCGGCTGGGAGCGAAAAAGGTGGAAATCGCCTACCGCAGAAGACAGGATGATATGACGGCACTTCCCGAGGAAGTGGAAGGAGCCATTGCGGAGGGGGCAGAACTCTACAGCCTGAAGGCACCTCACAAGATCGAAGCCGATGAAAACGGCAATGTGACGGCGCTGTGGGTAGAACCGCAGATCATCGGTCCCATCGATGCCTGGGGACGTGCCCGCCCGATTCAGGCGGATGTGCCTCTGCTGAGAATTCCCTGTGATATTGTGGTAGTGGCAATCGGTCAGGGCATTGAGACCCGTCATTTTGAAGAGGCAGGTATCTCTGTGAAAAGAGGTACCATCACCGCTATGAGCGACAGTGAGGTCAAGGATGTCCACGGCGTATTTGCCGGAGGCGACTGCGTGACCGGCCCGGCTACCGTGATCCGTGCCATTGCTGCCGGAAAAGTAGCCGCTGCCAATATCGATGAGTATCTGGGGTATCACCATGTGGTGCCCTGCGATGTGGAGATCCCCCCGGTATCCTATGAAGACAAGGAACCCTGCGGACGGATCCGGCTGAGTGAAAAAGAAGCCGGAGAGCGCAAGACGAATTTTGATGCTTTCGAATGCGGCATGACGAAGCAGGAAGCCTGTCAGGAAGCAGGCAGATGCTTACGCTGCGACAAATACGGTTACGGAAGCTTAAAGGGCGACCGTGCAACCATCTGGTAAAAAGAGGAGCAAACAATGGGCGAGAAAATGATAAACCTTACAATAGACGGCATACAACTGCAGGTTCCGGAGGGAACCAGCGTCATGAGTGCGGCAGCAGGTATCGGGATCGAAGTACCCCATCTGTGCTTTTTGAAAGACATCAATGAGATCAGTGCCTGCAAGGTCTGCGTGGTGGAAGTGCAGGGAAAAAGCAAGCTGATCACTGCCTGCAACAGTCCGGTGGAAGAGGGGATGATAGTGTTTACCAACTCTCCGAAGGTACGTCGTGTGCGCAAGACCAACGTGGAACTGATTCTGTCCCAGCATGACTGTCACTGTGCAACCTGTGTCAGGAGCCGCAACTGTAATTTACAGCAGATCTCCAATGATCTGGGAATTTTGGAAGTACCTTTTACCGAGGAAGTTCCCGAGACACCATGGGATCATTCCTTCCCCCTGATCCGGGATTCCAGAAAATGTATCAAATGCATGCGTTGCGTACAGATCTGTGATAAAGTGCAGGCCATGCATGTCTGGGATGTGCAGAACACCGGATCCCGTACCACGGTGGATGTGGCGGACAACAAGACCATCGACTGCTCCGACTGCACACTGTGCGGACAGTGCATTACTCATTGTCCCACCGGAGCATTGCGGGAGCGCGACGATACTTACAAGGCTTTCGAGGCACTGGCGGATCCCGGGAAAATCACCGTAGTCCAGGTGGCACCGGCGGTGAGATGCGCATGGGGGGAGGAACTGGGACTGCGTGGAGAGGATGCTTCCGAGGGTAAAATGGTGGCAGCGTTGAAGCGCATTGGTTTTGACTATGTATTCGATACCAATTTTGCGGCGGATCTGACCATTATGGAGGAGGGAAGCGAACTGCTGGAGCGGCTGGATAACTCCCGAAAATACGCATGGCCCATGTTTACCTCCTGCTGTCCCGGCTGGGTGAGTTTTGTATCCAAAAAATATCCCGAATACCTGCGAAATCTGTCTACAGCAAAATCTCCCCAGCAGATGTTCGGTGCCATGGCGAAGACTTACTTTGCACAGAAAAAAGGAATCGATCCGGACAATATCTGCTGTATTTCCATCATGCCCTGTGTCTCAAAAAAGAGAGAGGCCTCTCTTTCTTATATGAAGAGTGCCGGAGCGGGACAGGATGTGGATATCGTACTGACCACGAGAGAATTCGTGCGGATGATCCGCGCTGAGCATATTAATACCTGGTTTTTAAAGGAGCAGGCTTTTGATTCTCCTTTGGGAGAAAGCACCGGAGCCGGAGTGATCTTCGGAGTCACCGGCGGTGTCATGGAAGCAGCCCTTCGTACTGCCTATGCGGTAGTGGAAGGGAAGAATCCGAAAGCGGATGCTTTCAAAGCGGTCAGAGGAAAAGACGGTAGAAGAGAAGCGGATTTTGTACTGGGTGACAAGACCCTGCACACCTGCACCGTCAGCGGACTGGCGAATGCGGAGCGGCTGATGGAGGATATCAAGGCAGGAAGGGTATCGTATGATTTCGTGGAAGTCATGGCCTGTCCCGGCGGCTGCGTCGGAGGCGGCGGACAGCCCATCCACGATGGCTGTGAATTCGCGGCAAAGCGAGGCGACACCCTGTATCGTCTGGACAGTGAGAGAAAGCTTCGTTTCTCCCACGAGAATCCCGAGGTACAGAAGACCTACGAAGAATTCCTGGGCAAGCCTTTAAGCCGTACCGCTCACAAGCTCCTGCATTCCGAGCATGTGAACGAACTGTATTTCGAGACACATAACTATTTGTAATATCCGGTGACCGGTTTGACCGCAGGGCATGCCTGCATGCATCTGTGGCGGACCGGGGGAACGTTCCAGCTTTGATCGGCCAAAGCACCGGATATCAGAATTTCTAAATTGTCACTTTCCAAATCGGAAATTATTCACAGAAAAGTTTGCAAAAAAGTCTTCGTCATCGTATGATAAAAGTACCAGAACAAAATCTGTTTTACTCAAAGAAAAAAGGAGAGGGCTGTATAGAATGAAAGGGTTCGGAAAACAGGTAAAAAGGGTATTCTCTTCCAGGTGGTCGGAATGGATCTTCCTGGCGGCAGTAGTGCAGACGATGCTCCCTTTTTTTATCAAAAGTATTGTCCTGTTCGTGACAAAGGAGGCACAGGGGAATCTTACGCCGCTGGCGGCGGAACTGGCGGCGTTGCTTGTGAGCGGTGCAGTGCTGTGCATTCCGGTGAAAAAGAACGGAGGTGCCGGAGCCGGCTTTTGGCTGAAGGGGTATCTGCCTTATGCTGCAGCAGTGTGTGCGGGCGGCGTGCTGTTTCAGTTCGTCGGTTATGCAACGGGCCTGTTTTACAGTATCCTGCTGCCGGTGGCGACAACTCTGGTGACGGCAGGCATCGTATATATGATCCATCGGATGGTATCTCTGGTTACAGGTCAGAAGGGGAAAACAAATGTCGGAAAGTACATTCTTGCAGGTATTGTCATTCTTCTGGGACAATACCTGCTGCCCTATCTGATCAGTGGTGTGTTCACAAATCTGCTGATGCAGCGCATGGTGTGGATGCTTTCACTTTTGTATTTCCTTGTGAGTGCGATTCTCCTGTGGGCGGCGGACGGATGCGCTGTAGCTTTGGCGTTGAGTGCATGTACAGCAGCGGCTCTGGCGGAAGAGGCAGGCGGAAATACGACCGGGGCAACAGACGAAGCAGCTGCTCCGACAGCAGGAGAGACAGTGACAGACCAAAGTGCGGCAGATGATATGGCAGTAGCTGCGGTAACAGACAGCGCAGCCCAGACGGCGAAAAAGAACGGCATGACCGACGTGATCGTCCCGGCGGCTGTAATTGCCGTGGCGATGGTGTGCAGCATCCGGATCACCCCATCCCTCGCCACCCGTTTTCAGAATTCTTATGCCGGCGGAATCCGGCAGATGAGGGAGTGTGCCGAAAACAGAGATTATGTTGCGGCATCAAAGATATATAAGGAACTTTATGCAGAATTGGATGCGTGGGCGGCAGCTCTGGAACAAAATAGCGGTACCATAGAATCTATTGCCGGGGAATACCCGGATAATGCTACGGTGGCTTATCTGCTGGCCGCCGGTAATTCGGACAGCAGCGACCGCCTGACAGCGTTAGAGAAGCTTTACCTGACCGGAAATGTGGATACCAGCCTGTGGTACACGATCCTTGCGGAATATAAGAATGCGGAGAGTCTTACTCAGGAGCAGAAAAACCGACAGCGTGAAATCCTTTCCAGGCTTGCGGCAATGCGGATCTACACGGGCGGCTATGACTCTGTGGAGGAACTAAGGTCTGACGGCACAAAGCTGACGGAGAGCATTGAGGAACTGAAAAATGTTCTCGACAATCAGGAGTTTATTGCCCTGATGGGACAGATGCAGCTGGGAAATCTGACGGATCACAGCGGTATTATTGTTTCGCCCGGCTTTGACGGTTCTTTGCGCAGGCAGATCTTTTATGAGGCACAGGATAATCCGGACAGCTTTACCAAACAGTTTCTAGCATTGTACGCACTGGCAAATGCGGGGCAGGATGTGGCAACAGAGAGTGCCTATTTCGGAGGAGATCAATATGTTGGTGTCATTGACCGGTTTACGGAGCTTCTTGATGAGCAACAGGAGGAATTTTCCGAGGAGATGCTGCAATCCCTGCACCAGTTGGCAATCAGAGCCTATATGACGTATATGGCAACGGAAAAATGTGCCGATTACTGTGAAAAACTTTTGGAAAGCAGCGACGATTACTCCATAAAGCTGAACGCCATGTATTGCTATCTCGATTCCGGCAGACCTGAGAAATGTGCAGCGCTGGCCAAGAGTCTGCTGGCGGAGAAAAAGGAGGATGTGGCAGGGCTTTATTACCTCGGGGCGGCATCTTCAGCACTAAAGGACACGGATACGGTCATCGACTGTGCGGAGAGACTTGTGGAGCAGCTCAAGACCACAGAATACCCGGATTATGTTGACCGTTATCTGTCCCAGCTTATCTCGGAAATCACGGTTTACCGGGACTCTTCCAACGAGGCATATATTTTGGAAGGCTGCTATGATGATTTCACGGACAGGCAGTTGCAGCGAATCCAACAGAATACATTTTTGAATGCTTACATTCAGGCATACCGGGCAGCCATTGACCCCAATGGCGTGAACCGCTATGCCGAGGACACGGATGCCGGTTTTGAGTATATCGACCAGATGCTTGCAGTCCGTCAGGACCTGGGCTATGCCTGGTACTTAAAGGGTGCAATTTATAACAGCCGCTGGGAAGACGAGAAGGCGGCAGCCTGTTTTGAGGAGGCGGTGAAGTACCAAAAGGATGATCCGATGATCTGGTACGCTTTATACGATGCCTGCGAGGCAGCCGGCGAGTATGAGAAGGCGTATTATGCGCTTTCGGTCTGCCGTGAGTTTATGCCGTGGGAGGACTATTATGGAAGCTTTGACAACGGACTTCCACACATCGGCGTGTACCGGGCCGGTCTGATCAGTGATCTGGAACGTGAGCATGAGGAACTGCTAGACAAAATAGCCGGGGAGGTGGAGTAGAAATGATAGTGTATTTGATTCTTGGCATACTGGGGGCAGGCTTCCTGCTTTCCGTAATCTTTACGGACAGTTCGGTGATAATGTGTATTCTCGGACTCTTGCTTTGTATCGGAGGCATTGTCTGCAAGGCATTTCGCGCAGCAAAGCTGAAGGAGGGGTGGAACCGGGCACTGCAGATCCTGCTCCCGGCAGCGGCGGTTCTCGTCGCATTGTTTACCTTTGCGTCAGGTGGAGACGGCACTCTTATAGCCAGGGCAAAGGTCACAGAGCACGTCTACCGGCTTGCCTCAGGGGATGATCTGGAGGCGGCACAGACCTTTCTGGAAAGCTATTATGAAACTTATGGTGAGAATGATGATGTGGCACTCACAGCCGCTGAGGGCTATCTCGCTGCGGCAAAGGAACTTCAGGATAAGGACAGTGACAGAGCAAAGGAATATTACTGGGCGGGCAGCGACCAGTTGAACTACCATGTGGAGAATACGAAGTCGAAGGAGTACTACCTTCTGCAGGGGGAGTATTATCTTCTTGATGAAAGCAGTCATTGGCTGGCTGCATACTGGCAGCAGGCGGTGGAGGACTATCCCGACTGGGGACAGGCGCATATGATGGCTGCCATGGCACTGGCAGAAGAAGATTCTTTAAATTATGCCATGCGGGAATATTACCTGAAGCTTGCGCTGGAACTGGAGTCGGAGAATGCTTATGCTGCCGCGGAGCTTGGACGGGTGTACTTCGAACAGGGCTATTACGACCATGCCGGGGCATATTACACGATGGCGAAGGAAATCGGAGCCGGCAACGATTATATAGAAGACATGGCTGATTTCTATCTTCGTGCCATCGGGGAGGTGCAGAAATGAGAAAGAGGACGGTTAGAACATTAATTGTTTCGCTGTGTACGGTTACCCTGCTGACGATAACACTTGTGCCGAATAAAGTGCAGGCCAGGGGAGAGGCGGGCAGCGATGGAGACCGGTCGACGGTGAACTACTCTTCCTCCGAGAACATCCTGCAGCAGGGGATGGACTATGTGAGGGATACCTATAATGCAACAGTGGACTGGGCGACAGGTACTTCGGCATATCATTTTGCCGCTGATTCTGCTTATGATATCGGTAATGGGGACAGCTGGACCGGGATTCTGGGAGGAGCCGCTTACGATCAGGCAATCGGACATGCATCGGAGGGACTCGAATGGGGTTTCAACAAATACACCAACGCAAGCACGCAATGGACAGGATCTATAGGGACTGTCGGCGCGATTGTCGGTGCAGGTAATGGACTTTGGAATAATTATACAAATATTGTGAACAGCCCATACGCTTCTAATCCTGTAATGGATACGATGACATCATTTCTGGATAATACATCGGTTGGACTGGGAGTGGTTAAGAATCCGGCAGCATCGGCGTTGAGTGTTACAGCGGGGCTTACTTCAGGAGTGCTCCGCCATCCGTATGTGGCAAATTTTATGAATCATGTATATGATCTTAGGAGGAATCATCCTGTTATCAAGTGGTTACCTTCAAGTCTTACTGTACGTGGGTATGATTTTTTTACGGCGGAGATGCAGGCTGGCTTTATGAGCCTGATGGGTTACGACGGACGTGATGCGCTGAGAAATTATGGCTTTCTGGATTCCAATGAACTGACAGCGGAGGAATACAGGGATCAGCTTTACTGGGATCGGATGAATCTGTATGCCCAGATGGTTGCAGAGGGACGCGAGAAGGAATTTGAGTGGCTGCGGGACTGGCTCCTTAATTATAAGAAAAAGAACAGTAACGCCATGCCCGATAATGTAGAGGCAAAGAAGCCGAATATCTATCTCTACCCGACAGAAGAGACGGAGGTTTCGGTTCGCTTTGCTTATCCGAACCTTGTGACGAAATCCGAACCGGAATACGGAAACGGATGGACCGTTACGGCGCATCCGGACGGCATGCTCTGTACCGCTGACGGAGAGAAGCAGGGGTATCTGTTCTACGAGAGCAACACGATGGCATCCTTCTTCCAGACGGAGGAGGGCTTTGTCGTCATGGCGGACGAGAGGGAGGAGACCTATCGCCTTGTTCTGGAGAGATATGGATTCAACGAGCAGGAGATTCAGGACTTTATCGAGTATTGGAGCGTTTACCTTGAGGAGGGAGAGGATTATGTGATGTATCCGATCCTGACGGATGTGGTGGATGAGGCAATGCCGGTAGACTTCTCTGTGGAACCGGACAGCATTTATCGTATCTGGTTCGGATTTGCGAGATATGACGGCGGTGAGATAACGGAGCCGGAAATCGAACCCATCATCCGCAGCGGCTTTACGGTGGTGGAATGGGGCGGCGCTGTGCTGGATTGACTTAGCATGGATTGACTTAGCACACAATACCCCTTGACATTTTTTTACACAGGGTCTATACTGTGTATAGTTTAAAGATGATTACTAGAGTAAGAGTGGACGCGTGCCACTCTTTCTTGTTGTTGTGACGATAGCTCATATCAGTAAAGGAGGGCATACATGTCCAAACGAGAGGACTACGAAAGCAGAACCGAAGAACTGCTTACACCCATCGCAGAAGTAAGTAAGGTGGAAATCTACGATGTGGAGTATGTAAAGGAAGGCAGTGACTACTATCTGAGAGCCTACATCGACAAGCCGGAAGGTGTGAACATTCTGGATTGCGAGAATGTCAGCAGAGCATTATCCGAAGTTTTAGACAAGGCGGATTTCATTCCGGATGCATACATTCTGGAAGTCAGCAGCCCGGGACTGGGCAGAACGCTGAAAAAGGATAAGCATTTGCAGAAGAGCATCGGCGAAGAGGTAGAGATCAAGCTGTTCAAGCCCATTGACAAATGCAAAGAGTTTTCCGGCATTCTGGAAAGCTTCGATGCAGATAACATTACAATCACGGAAGACGGCAGCCCGAGAACTTTTGCCAGAGCAGACATTGCCCTAATCCGTCTTGCACTGGATTTTTGATACTATTCAGAGCCATGTAAATATCACAAATATTTGTCGAATGCTTGCATTCGTAAAAATATTTCGTGAAATTTATATGGCGAAGTAACCTCAATGAGCAAAAAGAGAGCATCGAAGATGCGTTTTGCGAATGAGGTTCTGAATAGTAATAGCTTGTAGAATAAGAAGAAACCATACACTAAGAAAAGGCGAAAGCCGGAATGGAGGAAATGATGAATAAGGAATTAATGGAGGCACTGGACGTTCTGGAGAAGGAGAAGGAGATCAGCAAGGAGACCTTGTTTGAAGCCATCGAGAACTCCCTGATGACAGCCTGCAAGAACCATTTTGGAAAGGCTGACAATATCCATGTGGAGATCAATAGAGAGACCTGCGATTTCCTGGTATATGCAGAGAAGGAAGTCGTACCTACGAAGGACGATGTGGAAGATGACTGCCTGCAGATCGCTTTAGAGGATGCACAGGAGATCTCCAAAAAGGCGCAGGTCGGTGACATGATCCATGTAGAGATCAAGTCCAAAGAGTTCGGACGTATCGCTACCCAGAACGCTAAGAACGTCATCTTACAGAAGATCCGTGAGGAAGAGAGAAGCGTTATTTACAATCAGTACTATGAGAAGGAAAAGGATGTTGTCACCGGCGTGGTACAACGTTATGTCGGCAAGAACATCAGCATCAACCTGGGCAAGGCAGATGCCATGCTGACCGAGAACGAGCAGGTAAAGGGCGAGGTATTCAAACCCACCGAGCGTATCAAGGTCTACATTGTGGAAGTAAAGAACACCCCCAAGGGCCCCCGCATCAATGTCAGCCGTACGCATCCGGAACTGGTAAAGAGACTGTTTGAGTCCGAAGTTACCGAGATCAAGGACGGCACCGTAGAAATCAAGAGCATTGCCAGAGAGGCAGGCAGCCGTACCAAGATCGCTGTATGGAGTAATAACCCCAACGTAGATGCAGTCGGTGCCTGCGTAGGCATGAACGGTGCCCGTGTTAATGCCATCGTAGAAGAGCTGCGCGGTGAGAAGATCGATATCGTGAACTGGGATGAGAACCCCGGTAACCTGATCCAGAATGCACTTTCTCCTGCCAAGATCGTAGCAGTATTTGCAGATCCCGATGAGAAGACCGCCAAGGTAGTCGTACCCGATTATCAGCTGTCTCTGGCTATCGGTAAGGAAGGTCAGAACGCAAGACTGGCAGCAAGACTGACCGGATACAAGATCGACATCAAATCCGAGACACAGGCGAAGGATGCACCCGGTTTCCGTTATGAGGACTATGTGGATGATTACGAGGATGAAACCGAAGACGATTTTGATGGAGAGCAGGAATAATCAATGGCAAAAAAGATTCCACTGAGGCAGTGCGTAGGCTGCGGAGAAATGAAAGGCAAAAAAGAGATGCTGCGGGTTCTGAAGACTCCGGAAGGAGAGATCTGTTTAGACACAACGGGCAAAAAGAACGGACGCGGCGCATATATATGCAGACAGAAGGAATGTCTGCAAAAGGCCCGGAAGAATAAAGGCTTAGAGCGTTCTTTCAAGAGGAGTATTTCTCCGGAAAGTTATGATATGCTGGAAAAGGAGTTTGATCAGCTTGAAACAGAATAAGATTTATTCCCTTTTGGGACTTGCGATGAGGGGGCGTAACCTGGTAAGCGGTGAATTCCAGACGGAGGACGCTGTGAAAAAAGGTTCTGCCATGTTGGTGATCGTTGCAGAAGATGCATCCGCCAATACGAAAAAGTTGTTTCACGACAAATGTTCCTATTATGAAGTCCCGGTATACGAATATGGCACAAAGGAAGAGCTCGGCTGGGCGATCGGTCGGGATTTGAGATCTTCGGTAGGTGTGTGTGATGCGGGACTGGCAGATGCACTCATCAAGCAGTTGGAAGCGAATTTGCCCGGTTAGGCAGAATGGAGGAAAGCATGGCGAAAATCAAAGTACATGAACTCGCAAAAGAATTAGAACTACAGAGTAAGGATATATTGAATTTTTTACAGGAAAAAGGAATTGAGGCAAAGGCAGCACAGAGCTCCTTGGAAGAGGATGCGGCAGCACTGGTGCGTAACAGCTTAGGACACAAAAAGGCAGCACCGGCACCCGCTGTGGAAAAAGAGGCTCCCGCGAAGGCGAAAAATACAAAGCCTGCTGAGGAAAAGGCACAGGAGGAGACCAAATCTCCCGAAGAGACGAAAAAGAAGAAAAAGATCATTTTCGTAAGTAACCCTCAGAATTCCAAGATGTCCGGACAGCGTCAGGGCGGACAGAACGGACAGGGACAGAGACCCGCCGGCGGACAGCGCCCGAACCAGGGACAGAACAACAGATACCAGAACAACGGTTATCAGAATAATTCTTACAACAACCGTGTGCAGGCACAGGCTCCCGTACGTCCCATTAAGCCGCTGACCCCGCCTTCTCCTACACCCAGTGTGGCAATGGTACCCGGCAATAAGGGACAGCAGCCTGCGAAAAAGCCCGCACACAACACCGCAGCAGCTGCACAGGCTCCCGTAAAGGAGCAGGCTGCGCAGAATACCAATACTGCAGCTGCACAGGCACCTCAGAATACCCAGAACACCGCACAGGCAAGACCGGCGGACAGACCGCAGAACAATAACCGTGACAACAGAGATGGTCGTGATAACCGTCAGGGCGGTTACGGTCAGAATAACCGTGATAATCGCGGTCAGGGCGGCTACAACCGTGACAACAGAGATGGCAATCGTGACAATCGTCAGGGCGGCTACGGACAGGGCAACCGTCAGGGCGGACAGAACGCAAACAGAGGAGGTATGGGCAATGGCAGACCTCAGGGAGGCGGATTTAACAGACAGGGCCGTCCGGGTATGGAAGGCGGTCAGGGTGATCGCAGGAATAGCGGCAATGGTGAGCGCGGTTACGGCAATAACGGCCGCGATGGAAGAGGCAATGGCGGATCGGGTAACCGATTCGGAGATAACAGACAGAATAAAGGCTTCGCTCCGGAACCTGCAGGCAAGGATCTTGAGAAGAAGCGCGAAGATGAAAAGAGACGTTTCAGCCAGGAGAAGGACAACAAGCGCTCCAAGAAAGACCATATCTACGAGGACGAGGATGCACTGAAGAACAAGCCCGGACGTTTCATCAAGCCGGAAAAGAAGAAGGAAGAGGTACAGGAAGAGCAGATCAAGGTGATCGTGCTGCCTGAGTCCATCACCATCAAAGAACTGGCTGAGAAGATGAAGTTACAGCCTGCAGCCATCATCAAGAAGCTGTTCTTAGAGGGCAAGGTTGTAACCGTGAACCAGGAGATCTCTTACGAAGACGCAGAAAATATTGCGATGGAATACGACATTCTCTGTGAAAAAGAGGTTAAGGTAGATGTCATCGAAGAGCTGTTAAAGGAAGATGAAGAGGATGAGGCAGATCTGGTGGAGAGACCTCCCGTAATCTGTGTTATGGGTCACGTTGACCATGGTAAGACCTCTCTGCTGGATGCCATCCGTAAGACCAATGTAACCGATCGTGAGGCCGGTGGTATTACCCAGCATATCGGTGCTTATACCGTAAATGTGGGAGACCGTAAGATTACTTTCCTGGATACTCCCGGACACGAAGCATTTACCGCAATGCGTATGCGTGGTGCCAATGCTACCGATATCGCTATTCTGGTAGTGGCAGCGGACGACGGCGTAATGCCTCAGACCGTAGAGGCAATTAACCATGCGAAAGCAGCAGGGGTTGAAATCATCGTTGCTGTCAATAAGATCGATAAGCCTTCCGCAAATATTGACCGTGTAAAACAGGAACTGGCAGAGTACGAGCTGATTCCCGAGGATTGGGGCGGAAGTACCGTATTTGCACCCGTATCCGCCAAGACCGGAGATGGTATCGACCAGCTGCTTGATATGATCCTGCTGACCGCAGACATCATGGAACTCAAGGCAAACCCCAAGAGAAAGGCAAGAGGTCTGGTCATCGAGGCAGAGCTGGATAAGGGACGTGGACCCGTGGCTACCGTACTGGTACAGAAGGGTACCCTGCATGTGGGAGATTTTATCTCCGCAGGTGTGGCACACGGTAAAGTAAGAGCCATGATCGATGATAAGGGACGCAGAGTCAGGGAAGCAGGACCTTCTACCCCCGTAGAGATTCTGGGTCTGTCTGACGTTCCCAGTGCCGGTGAGGTATTCCTGGCACATGATAATGATAAGACAGCAAAATCCTATGCAGAGACTTACCTGGCACAGAACAAGGAGAAGATGCTGGAGGAGACCAAGGGCAGAATGTCCCTGGATGATCTGTTCAGCCAGATCCAGGAGGGTAATCTGAAAGAACTGAACCTGATCGTCAAGGCTGATGTACAGGGTAGTGTCGAGGCTGTAAAACAGTCCCTGATGAAGCTGTCCAATGATGAAGTAGTCGTAAAATGTATCCACGGCGGTGTAGGTGCCATCAATGAGTCCGATGTGTCTCTGGCAAGTGCATCCAATGCGATCATCATCGGATTCAACGTTCGTCCCGATGCGACTGCCAAGGCAACCGCAGAGAGAGAGGGTGTGGATGTACGTCTGTACAAGGTCATCTACCAGGCAATCGAAGATATCGAAGCTGCCATGAAGGGTATGCTGGATCCTGTATACGAGGAGAAGGTGATCGGTCATGCAGAGGTTCGTCAGATCTTCAAGGCATCCGCTATCGGTAACATTGCCGGTTCCTATGTTTTAGACGGTGTATTCCAGAGAGGCTGTAAGATTCGTATCACCCGTGAGGGCGAGCAGATCTTCGAGGGTAACCTTGCTTCCCTGAAGAGATTCAAGGATGATGTGAAGGAAGTTAAGGCAGGATATGAGTGTGGTCTCGTATTCGAAGGCTTTGACAAGATGCAGGAGATGGATATCGTAGAAGCCTACATCATGGTAGAGGTACCACGGTAGGGAGTTATTCTAAGATTACAAAATACGTAATCTAAGAATAGCCAGACCCTGCCGGGAAGATTCGCACAGCGAATCTTCCGGCGTGTTTCGGCGCATCCGTTCGCAGAAGCAGGAGTATTCCGCCTGCGGATGCTTGCTTACCGATATTAGCAGGTAAAAATTAAGAAGGAATAAGAATGAGAAAGAATAGTGTGAAAAATACCCGTGTCAACGGGGAAGTACAGCGCGTTTTGGCTGAGATCATCAGGGGCGGTCTTAAGGACCCCCGGATCAGTCCCTGGACCAGCGTCGTTGCTGTGGAAGTGGCACCGGATTTAAAAAGCTGTAAGGCATGGATCAGCGTTCTGGGAGACGAGGAAGTCAGAAAGTCTACCCTGCAGGGATTGAAGAGTGCCGAAGGCTATATCCGCAGAGAGCTGGCCAGAACCATTAATCTGCGCAATACTCCGGATATCACTTTCGTGATGGATCAGTCCATCGAATACGGTGTCAACATGTCCCATAAGATCGATGAAGTCATCGCTGCGGATGAACAGGCACAGAAGCCGGAAAATGAAGTCTGGGAAACTACCGAAGAGACAGAGGAAGGTGACGAATAATGGATTTGCGTGAAGAATGTCTGGGTGCGAAGAAAATCGGCATCAGCGGACATATTCGTCCCGACGGAGACTGCGTGGGCGTATGTCTGTCCTTACAGATGTACCTGCGGAAGCTCCTTCCCGAAGCGAAAGTTACCGTATATTTACAGAAGCCTTCCGAAGAGTTTTCCTATCTGAAGGGATACGATGGGATCCAGACAGAGTGTCCGGAGCAGGATCCTTTTGATGTATATTTTGCACTGGATTGCAGCGGGGACAGACTGGGAGATGCGGAGAAATATTTTCAGAATGCGAAAAAGAAGATTAACATCGATCATCACATCAGTAATTCCGGCTGCGGTGATGTAAATCTCGTCCGCCCGGAGGTGGGCAGTGCATGTGAGGTACTGTATCATATCATGGATGCGGAGCTCATCGACAGAGATATTGCGGAAGCATTGTATACCGGCATCATCCATGATACCGGAGTATTCCAGTATTCCAATACGACACCGGAGACATTGCAGGCAGCAGCATTTCTGATCTCCTTCGGATTCAACTTTCCGAAGCTGATTGAAGAAAGCTTTTACCAGAAGACATATCTGCAGAGCCAGATCATGGGCAGAGCATTGATGGAGAGCATCCGTTTCATGGACGGCCGCTGCATCGTAAGCATGGTGGACCGCAAGACCATGGAGTTCTACAATGCAGTACCGGGAGATCTGGACGGCATTGTGAACCAACTGCGCAATATTAAAGGAATCGATTGTGCGATTTTCATGTATGAGACCGGTGTACTGGAGTACAAGGTCAGCATGCGTTCCAACGAAAAGGTAGATGTGGCGAGGGTGGCTTCTTACTTTGGCGGCGGCGGACATGTACGTGCCGCAGGCTGCACCATGAAGGGAACTTTCCACGACTGCATCAATAATTTGTCACTGCACATCGATAAGCAACTGCGGGGAGAACAGGATTAATGGACGGCATCATCAATGTATACAAAGAAGCAGGCTTTACCTCCCATGATGTGGTGGCAAAGCTTCGTGGGATCTGCCGACAGAAAAAGATAGGGCACACAGGTACACTGGATCCACAGGCTACCGGTGTGCTCCCTGTATGTCTGGGGAGTGCTACCAGAGCATGCGAAATGCTGACGGACAGGACCAAGGAATATGTGGCAGAACTTTTACTGGGGCAGATCACAGATACCCAGGATACCACGGGAACCGTTCTGGAAGAACGGGAAGTAGCGGTGGATGAGGCACAGGTACGTGAAGCGATCGCAGGCTTTGTCGGTGGTTATGACCAGATTCCGCCTATGTATTCCGCACTGAAGGTCAATGGGAAAAAGCTCTATGAGCTTGCCCGAGCGGGCAGGCAAGTGGAGCGTCAGGCAAGACATGTGGATCTGCCTGCCATTGAGATTCTGGAAATAAAGCTTCCCGTGGTAAAATTCCGTGTGGAATGCTCCAAGGGAACCTACATCCGCAGTCTCTGTGCCGATATCGGCGAGAAGCTTGGCTGCGGTGGTACCATGCAGAGTCTCGTCCGTACCAGAGTCGGAGAGTTCAGACTTACGGATGCTCTGACCTTAGGACAGCTGCAGGAACTTCGGGATACGGACAGACTAGAGGAGGCATTGCTTCCCACGGACCGTATTTTTGCAGAGTTTAATGCATTACATGTAGAAGAAAAATGGCGGAAACTGATCGATAACGGGAATGCTTTTTATCCGGGACAGACCTTGGAGCAGACCATTTCTCCGGCGGGAGAATGGGTGCGCGTCTACAGAGAGGACGACAGCTTCGTGGGCATCTATGCGTATGATGCGGCAAAAGAGTGGTACAAGCCCGTGAAGATCTTCCCAAGCAACATAGAAAGCAGGAAATAGACTTGGAAATCATTGCAGGAACAACAGACTTTTATCTGGAAAAAGATACAGCGGTAGCCATCGGCAAATTTGACGGCGTGCACCTGGGACACAGAAGACTCTTAGAGGAGATTCTGAACAGGAAAAAGAACGGACTGGCGGCATGTGTGTTCACTTTCGAACCCACACCGGCGGTACTGTTCGGATTGTCTGACGGCAAAGAACTGACGACAAGAGAGGAAAAAAGACGGCTGTTTGAGCGGCTGGGAATCGATATCCTGATTGAATTCCCCCTGACGAAAGAGACCGCAGCCACAGAGCCGGAGCGTTTTGTGACGGAGATTCTGGCGAAGCAGATGAATACCCGTTTTGTGGCAGCCGGTGAAGACCTGTCCTTTGGTAAAAACGGTGCGGGCAATGCCGAACTTTTAGAGAAAATGGCTCCGCAGTTAGGCTTTTGCGTTCAGACCATAGAGAAGATCGAGGTGGACGGCATCGAAGTCAGCTCCACTTATATCCGTAAACTGGTGGAAGAGGGACGGATGGAAGAGGCAGAAAAGATGCTGGGAATGGCATATACGTTAGTGGGAATGGTGGAGCATGGCAATCATATCGGTCGTACCCTGGGATTCCCCACGGTGAATCTTTTGCCGCCCGCAGGCAAGCTTCTGCCGCCCAACGGCGTCTATTATGCGGCGGTCCGTTATGAGGGAAAAGTCTACAAGGCTATCAGCAATGTGGGGACCAAACCGACCGTTTCTTCTGAAAAAGTGATGGGAGTGGAATCCTATCTGTACGATTTTGATCAGGACATCTATGGACAGGAGATCGAAGTGGCATTAAAAAGCTTTCGGCGCCCGGAACGCAGATTCGGATCTTTGGAAGAACTTAAGAAGCAGTTGGATCTGGATATTGCGGATGGTCGAAACGCGTAGGAAAAGAAATATTTTGCACGAAAACGACGAAAGAGCGTAAAACTTCGTAAAGTAATGTAAAAGAAAAGTAAAGAAAAGCAAAATATTCATTGCAAGTTTTAAATCTATTTCGTAAAATATAGTTTGGATTGTAAATGAGTTTGTAAAGATTTAGGCAAGAGAGATAGAGGGATTTAGAATGAGCTTTGAAACAATACTGACAATGGCCGGAGGTCTGGGACTGTTTTTGTTCGGAATGGAACTGATGAGTGATTCCATTGAGAAAGTAGCAGGTGCCAGACTTCGTCGTATTCTGGAGATCTTTACCACGAACCGTTTCATGGGCATGATCGTGGGTATCATTCTTACCGGTATCATCCAGTCTTCCTCGGCATGTACGGTCATGGTCGTCAGCTTCGTTAACTCTGGTCTGATGAATCTGTATCAGGCAGCGGGAGTTATCCTCGGTGCCAACATCGGTACCACCATTACCTCACAGCTGGTATCATTTAATTTATCGAAAATAGCACCGCTGATCTTATTAGTAGGTGTGGTCGTGATGATGTTCACGAAAAAAGAAAAAGTCCGCAAGGTGGCGGAAGTGGTCGTCGGCTTCGGTATTCTGTTCGTGGGACTCAGCACCATGTCCCGGGCAATGGCCAACATGAAGAACGAACCTCAGGTAGTGAATCTTTTGATGTCTCTGAAGAATCCGTTCCTGGCAACCCTGATGGGATTTGCCCTGACTGCAGTGATTCAGAGCTCTTCCGTTACGGTCAGCATTGTACTTTTGCTGGCAAACCAGGATCTGTTACCGTTACCGATTACGCTGTATATTATTTTAGGCTGTAATATCGGTGCCTGTGCTACCGCAATGTTAGCGTCATTAAGTGGTAAAAAGGACGCGAAGAGAGCAGCGCTGATTCATCTGCTGTTCAATGTCATCGGTACCGTGATTATCTATATTGCATTGTTCGTGGCAGGCGATCAGATCGTAGAGCTGATCAAGTCAATCTCCGCGGATAACGGAAGATTTGTGGCAAATGCCCATACCCTGATTAAAATCACGCAGGTAATCCTGTTGTTCCCGTTTACCGGCTGGCTGGTGAAGATGACCTACCTGATCGTACCCGGAGAGGACCAGAAGGTTGGCTACAGAGAGAACTATCAGTTAAAATATATCGGCGACAAGGTAGTCTTCAATCCAGCCACCGCAGTGGTAGAGGTAGTCAAGGAGCTGGAGCGTATGGCTTCCCTGGCGGAGGAAAATTTAAACCGTGCCATGAATGCGCTGATCACATTGGATGAAGAGGATATTGAAGAAGTCTACGAGGTAGAGAAAAATATTAACTTCCTGAATCATGCCATTACGGATTATATGGTGAAGATCAACCAGACCACACTGCCCATTGAAGACCTGAACAGCCTGGGTGCCCTGTTCCATGTGGTAAATGATATCGAGCGAATCGGCGACCACGCGGAGAACATTGCGGATGCCGCCAGACAGCGTAAGGAGGAAGGCATCTCCATCAGTAAGGAAGCTCAGAAGGAACTGGGAGATATGCTGGAGATGGTCAATAAAATCATCCGTTATGCGATAGAGATGTTTGCCAAGAGTGATGAGACACATATGCAGGAGATCGTAACCCTGGAGGATCAGGTGGATGAGAAGGAGAGGGAGCTTCAGAAGAAACATGTGGAGCGTCTGACCAAGGGCGAGTGTTCTCCAGAAGCCGGTATGATCTTCTCCGATATCGTATCCGGTCTGGAGAGAGTCGCAGACCATGCCACCAACATTGCATTTGCCATTACCACAGAAGAGGAAATGGACGAAGGCAAGGTAAACAACTAGAAGATAAGGTAGAAGTTACAAAGGCTGCCCCCACATATGTGGGACAGCCTTTTGAATTACTTGGCGTTTAACTGATCCAGGATCTCGTTTACCATATCCTGAGTCGCCTTGACGTAGTTGTCCATAGCGGCATCTACATTGCCACCCTTTACAACCACTTCAGCGATGACTGTGTTCTTGGCATCGGTGATGGTACCGCCGTAGTTGGTGATGGCATCACAGGATGCGGAGCGGGGAGCGTCAATACTGTGCTCGGAGAAGAATTCGTTACACTCTTTGGTCAGGTCGGTAGCGGATTCAAAACCGTTCTCTAAGGAACAGATCATGGAAGAAGGATCGATAGCGTTCTTTTTCCACAGTGCGTTAGGATCGGTAGGGTTCAGACGCAGATGGAACTCGCCGTCTTTGTATTCATAGGTCTTGGCATTGTCGGTACCTTCGCCGGTGACAATGGTCTCAGCATCGGTAGACCAGTGGTAGCCTTCTGCACCATATACCCACAGAGTCTGTACGGTGCCACCGTCGAACATGGTCTCGAAGACTGCATCGAAGATTGCCTGTTCTCTGGAATTATTGCCGTCACCGTCATCAATGATGCAGTATACGGGACTTTCACGGTTGAAATAGCCATCCATCTCAGCAATGGGAGCAAGTCTTGCCAGACCGGAATCAATACCGTTCTTCTCCATGTTGGTTACCAGGTTGTCGTTCCAGTAGCCAGCCCAGTAAGTGAAGGCACCGAAAGAACCAGCCTGATCGGAAGACCACCATTTCTCACGAACATCCTTGGTACCCATGGTCAGAGTCTCGGGATCAATCACACCGTCAGCGTAAGCCTGCTGTAAACGAAGCAGAGCATCCTTGGTCTCCTGGGTGTTGAAACCGTCATACCATATACCGTTCTCATCATAGGTGAAATTGGGATATGCGTTCTGCCAGAACTGAGGCAGGTAGTTGGTGTAAGGAGCTTCGGTTCCCATAAATCCGGCAGCTGCCACACCGTAGGTATCGTTCTTGCCGTTGTCGTCGGGATCCTGGTCGGTGAAGGCTTTTAACATAGCATAGTAGGAATCCCAGTCGGTGATGTCTTCAGCCTTCATGCCGACTGCATCCAGCCATGCCTGTTTTACATAAGTGATACATCCGCCGCCGAGACCGGTGGAGAAGCCGTACTGCTTACCGTTGATACGAACGCTCTCGTTCACTGCGGGCAGTACCATACGCTTCTGGAAATCAGCGTTTTCATAAGCCTCGGTCATATCCCAGAGAATACCGGTCTGTGCATATTCAGCATACTGGCTGGCATCTAACAGGATAACATCGGGGTAATCGCCGCTGGCGAACAGACGACCGACACCGTCTACATAACTGGAGTGGTCTAACTGTTGGATCTCCAGAGTGATGGGATGACCCAGTTTCTCACTGACAGCATCTTCCCACTGCTCGATGAACTTGTCCTGATAAGCATCTACGGATGCATTGAAGGTACCGTTGACTACCAGGGTAACCTTGTCCAGCTCGTAGCCGTTATCGGAAGAAGCAACGCTTTCGGTAGCGGCTGCAGTGCTTCCGGCATCGGTGGATGCTGCGGGAGCATCGGAGTTCTGACTGCCGCAGGCGGTCAGTGCGGTCAGCATGGAAACTGACAGCAGTAAACTTAAGATCTTGTTTCTTTTCATTGAATCCTCCTTGCTTTCCGAAGGAAAATCCGAGCCTCTATGGCGAGGAGAGGATTTATCCTCCTTAAAATTGAATACATTGTATAGCAAATGGCTTACCACCATAGTGCTCAGTGTAATGGGATATCGAAAATCTGTCCCCTGCCGTTTTCATAGGTCTTCTGACTTTCGTCGTTGATCTCCGGCTGGGAAAATCCTACATATAATGTAGCGGAAGTACCGTCGCAGTTACGATTGCCGGATTTGTCTACCGTAGTGAATGCTACAGCGGGAACTTCCATCCGGAATTCTCCGTCTGCTCCGGCTTCCAGGCGGATCCGCATAAAGGCTGTCAACTTGTGATTCGGCACCTCGTTGGCAGAACCGTTCACGTGGACATAGACCTGTAAGACATCACTTAAGTCACGATCCGTGGAATTCTGACAGTGTACCATGATCTGTGCGGAAGGAATCTCCTTCGTGTAGTCCACCTCGGATACTTTCGCTTCAGTGATCTGCAGTTCCCCGTAGGTCAGTCCGAAACCGAAAGGCTTCCAGGGTATGCCTTCCAAATAGCGGTAGGTACGTCCGGTCATGTGATAATCGGTAATGTCCGGAAGAGGACTGTCATTATAATAGAAGGTAAGAGGCAGTTTGCCACTGGGAGATACTCTGCCGAACAGAATATCCGCAATGGCACGTCCCCCTTCGCCGCCGGGATACCAGGCATGCAGGATCGCAGACACCTGATCCTCATAAGCGGATAAGTCGATGGGACTTCCGGCGAGATCAATTAAGATCACCGGAGTGCCGGTAGCAAGTACCTGCTCTACCAGATCTCTCTGAATCTTAGGAAGCAGCAGATCCGGTTTGTCTCCGCTGGCAAAAGCGTTGCCAACATCTCCCTGTTCTCCCTCTAAAGTAGCATCGAGACCGACACAAAGTATCGTAAGGTTACAGGACTCGGCTAATGCCACAGCCTCCGGAATGCGGTAATTCTGGAATACTTTTCGTACCGCAGGATCGTCATAGAGTAGACACCCTTCCGCATAATTCACATCCCAGTCAGTATCTTCACAGATCCTTGTGATGCCTTCCACCACAGTGACAGAACGGGGCGGGGTACCGTTGTAATTGCCGACCAGTGCAGCATGACTGTCGGCGTTGGGACCAATGACTGCCACACGCTTTTTATCTTTTAAGGAAAGGGGCAGTGTGCCGTCATTTTTTAACAGTACACAGCTTTCCACAGCAGCCTGATAAGCCAGCTCTCTGTGCTCCTTACAGCCCACTACATTGTAAGGAATCTCATCTAACGCACTGCGGTCGAAGAGCCCTAACAGGTATCTGGTGGTGAAAAGCCTCTCGGCACTGCGGCGGATCTCTTCTTCGCTTACTTTTCCCTGCTTATATGCCTGTAAAATATATTTGTAGGTACAGCCGCAGTTTAAATCGCAGCCCTTCTCCAGGGCGAGAGCAGCGGAATCCTCAGGGAAAGCAGTTACATGATGCCCTTCGTGGAAATCTCGGATCGCCCAGCAGTCGGAGACATAATGCCCTTCAAAATGCCATTTGCCGCGAAGCACATCCTCCATCAGATAGGAATGCGCACAGCAGGGTTCTCCGATGGTACGGTTGTAAGCGCCCATGACAGCTTCCACATCTGCCTGAGTCACCAGTGCTTCAAATGCGGGGAGATAAGTCTCCCACAGATCCTTCTGCGTAGCTTTAGCGTCAAAGCTGTGACGCAGGGCTTCCGGACCGGAGTGCACTGCAAAATGTTTGGCACAGGCAGCAGTGGTTAAGTAACCGTCCTGCTTCGTCTGCAAGCCTTCCACGAAGGCACAGCCAAGTGCAGCGGTGAGCACGGGATCCTCTCCGTAGGTCTCCTGACCACGTCCCCAGCGGGGGTCACGGAAGATATTGATATTGGGAGACCACATGGTCACACCCTTATAACGGGTACGGTCTCCCATACGGGAATACGCGTTATATTTTGCCCGGGCTTCCAACGCGATGGAACCGGCAATTTTTTGCAGAAGATCACGGTCAAAAGTTGCACCCAGACCGATCGCCTGTGGATAGCAGGTAGCGGTGCCGGCTCTGGCGACTCCGTGGAGTGCTTCACTCCACCAGTCATAGGCGGGAACGCCCAGACGGGGAATTGCGGGAGAGGAATGTAGCAGCTGCGATGCAGCCTCTTCTATTGTCATTTTAGCTACCAGTGCGGCAGCTTTTTCTCTGGCTTCTGTACGATTCATAAATTATCTCACTTTTTTGATTTTAAATTGGAACTGCTTTTATTTAAGATTATTGTACGTGAAAAATGTGTGAACTGCACGACAAAAAGTCATTACATATAGGACAAAAATTGCTATTTTCGAGAAAAACAGTGGAAATCTGTGACAGAATATGGTATGTAGAATATATAAGCGTCGGAAGGAGAGCGTATGAACACCGTAAAACCATTTTATGAAAGCAGAAAAAAGGTCTATGACTGTCATGTCTGGTGGCACCCGAACTTTCCGTTTCATCTGCATAAGCATATGGAATTCGTCCATGTGACGGAGGGGGAGATGGATGCCACGGTGGCGGGAGAAAGCTACCATCTGACCGCGGGCGACTGCCTGATGATCTATCCGAACCAGATCCATTCCTACAGTTCTGTGGGAGATGTGGGAATGCTCCTGATCATTGCGGACATGGATTTCATCGGGGAATTTCAGAAAGAACTTACCTATTATGATATGGAATCTCCCTATTTTCAGAAGAAAATGCTCAGCCGTTACGGGCAGATGGTGTTAGACATCCTGGCGGACATCGGGTTACATAAGGAACTGCGGACGTTCAGGCAGGATAAGGGGCTGTTGATGGCATTGCTTGAGGATATGTATGAAAATATCCCGGTGATAAAAAAGGACAAGCCCTCGGATCTGAACATTACGCAGAAGCTCCTGCAATACATCAACGACAATATTACCGGGGAACTGACGGCACAGAAGGTGGCGAAGGAGCTGGGTATCAGCCCTTATTATCTGTCGCATATATTCTCTTCCCAGTTAAATATCTCGTTCCCCTCCTATGTGGCGCAACAGCGGATGATCTTAGCCTGCAATCTGTTAAAGGACAGCCGCAAGACTGTGACGGAGATCAGCTACGAGTGCGGATTCCCCAACATGCGATCATTTCATCGCAGTTTCCAGAAGCGGTATGAATGCACGCCCACTCAGTGGCGGGAGAAAAGTCACAGAGGAACCGATGAAAAAATACGGCACCAGCTCTGGAATCAGGAAAAGATAGAAACCGAAAACGCTGCGGAGTAAAATATTTCCTTTTCTCAGCTTCCGAAGTGTAGTATACTGTCTGTGGACAAAAAGACAGAATAAGGATAAACGATAGCGAAAGGCGGTAAATAAATGACAGCGGAGATTATCTGTGTAGGTACCGAAATATTACTGGGGAACATTGTGAATACAAATGCAGCATATCTGGCGGAAAAGCTGGCGGGAGCCGGACTGGACTGCTACTACCAGACGGTGGTGGGAGATAATGCTGAAAGACTGGCAGGCGTGTTAAAATGCGCCATGGATCGTTCGGATGTGATTCTGTTATCCGGCGGACTGGGTCCCACGGAAGATGATCTGACCAAGGAGACGGCGGCGAGGGTCTGTGGGAAGAATTTATCCGTGGATGATCACAGCATGGAGCGGATCGCCGAATTTTTCGCAGTGAGAGATTTACAGCCTACGGAAAATAACTGGAAGCAGGCGATGGTTCCCGAAGGGGCAAAGGTGCTGGACAACGATAACGGCACAGCACCGGGCATTATCCTGGAGACAGAGAAGAACCGAATCATATTATTACCGGGACCTCCTGCGGAGATGATTCCCATGTTTGAACAGCAGGTGCTTCCTTATCTGGAGGGACTGATGCCCGGAATCATCTGTTCCCAGACGGTGAAAATATGCGGCGTGCCGGAGAGTCAGGTGGAGGATACCCTGAAGGATCTGATCGATGAACAGACCACCCCGACCATAGCTACTTATGCCAAGACCGGGGAAGTACATATCAGGGTGACCGCTTCCGGGGAAAATGCCAAGGCAGCCGGAAAAGCGATCAAGCCTGTGGTGAAAGAATTAAAATCCCGCTTCGGAGCGGATATCTACAGTACCAAAGGGGAGACGACTCTGGAAACGGCAGTGGCGGAACTTTTGCTTGCCAACGATCTGACGGTGACCACCGCAGAGTCCTGCACCGGCGGTATGATTGCCGCAAGGATCATCAATGTGCCCGGAGTATCGGAATGCTACAAGGCGGGACTGGTAACTTATTCGAACAAAGCCAAGAGAAAATTTTTAGGTGTACGTAAGAGCACACTGGATAAATACGGTGCTGTCAGCAGCAAAACCGCCGCAGAGATGGCAAAGGGAGCGGCAATGCTGATGAAGTCGGATGTGGCAGTGGCTGTGACCGGCATTGCGGGTCCGGACGGCGGAACCGAGGAGAAGCCGGTAGGACTGGTATACATTGGCTGCAGCGTGAAGGGCGAACTGACGGTGAAGGAGTATCATTTCTCCGGAACCCGCAGCCAGATCAGAGAGGCAAGCACCTGCGCAGCGCTGATTCTCATGCGCAGCTGTATTCTGAAATACTTCAGCAAGGTCACTTTTGGCAAAAAGTAACAAAAAAATAATTTGTGAGATACCTTCAAAATCAAGGGGGTAAAAATTGTAGATAGTGCCGAAAAAAAAGAATTGTATCATGCATCCTTGCGGGAAGCGGGGATGTGTGGTACATTCTTTTTGTATCTTTTTTAGCTCTTTTTATCTCTGATCATCGACAGTTCAGGCATTCGCCAAAATTTCAGACGATTATCGGAAAATAGTTACAGTTCATACCTTAGCCAGTAATGAAAGCTGAAAATATT
>DJEP01000071.1 GCA_002431915.1 Lachnospiraceae bacterium UBA5895
TACCTATAAATTATTCTCTGTTCTTCAACACCTCCGCAGGCACCAGCTTATTCAGTCTGCCCACCAGCAGGAAATTGATCACCAAATAGCAGATCAGGATGCCTCCGTAGATCATGCCGTACAGCATCGGAGGAAACTGTAAGTCCATACCGATCGCCACGTTGGAGATAAAATACGGGAAGAGCAGATCCATGCACCATTTTGCCACCGGTACTCCCAAAAGTGCTCCCAGTATTATGATATAGAAGTTACCGTCCAGATACAGTCTGCGGATCTCCCCTCTGCGATAGCCGAACACTTTCATCAGGGAGATGGAGAATGCGGAACGGTCGATCATGACTTTCATCATCAGATACATGACGATCATGAAGATCAATGCCGAAATTGCCGCCAGCATCATAACCATAGGTCCCATCATTTCGGTGAATATCTGAGAACTCTCCTCCACATTTTCTCTGGATACCGTAGAATAGAGCCTGCCGTTATCAATATCCAGGGCATGATTCGCAAATACGACATTATAATAGTCCTCTTCCTGGTCAAACAGCTCCTGCATGGCATCCCTGTCTAAAAATACATACACACCGGAAGCAAAATGAACGATATCCTTTACCGTAAAGGCATAGTCTCTCTCATTTACTTCATCGGAAAGCACCAGCTTGTCGCCGACCTTCAGTCCGAATTTCTGTGCAGCGGCACTGGAGATCACGATCTCATTTTTCTTGTCACTGGTCTCTACGGGAAAATACGGATTGTCTTTATCGATTCCCAGGACCGTCACATCCAGATTGTATCCATAAGCTTCCTTTTTCAGGCTCTCCGCGTACGCCGGAGTACCACCCTCCGGTACATCCTCCGTGGGGTATTTATAGGTATACATATAGGCGTAGGTCGTCTCATCCAGACATGCCGTTCCGAAATTCTTACACAAAATATAGCAGTCCGCAGAGACCATCAGCACCAACAGACAGATAAACATGCCGATCACCACCGCCACAGCGGAACGCATCTCCCGGAGCAGCTGGCGGATCTGGAATCTGTGAAGGAACTTCATATTTCCCAGATTCACATCCCGGATCCTGCCGGCTCTGCCTGCGGTCTGTTCATTCCGCAGCAGTGACAGTGCCGTGCGCTTCAGCTTCTTGCTGATTACCAGACAGTTCACCACCGCGGCCGTCACCGGAGGCATTACCAGGCTGTAGATCAGCAGATAGCCCGGAGTGATGATGGTCAGGGGCGGCAGGGAAAAGTACACGATGCTGTCCTGCATCTGCCATCCCGTACCGTATTCGGAGAAGCCCAGAATACAGCCGGCCACACCTCCCAGGAAGGAGATCATCATGGGGTTCAGCAGATAATGAAACAACAGCTGTCCTCTGGTCACACCCAAGGCATACAGCGCACCAATGACACTGCTCTCCTTTTCAATATTATGTACCACAAACACGGAGATCACATACGTGAACATGACCATCAATATGACACCCGCCACAATGCCCGCGTATTTATTAATGATTACGTCTCCGGCAGCGGCATCAATCCGGGGATTATCCTCTGCCACCAGAAACTGTGTCAGATTGTCAATGTCGAAGGTAAAATACTCATCGATCATGTCATTGGCTTCATCCTGCAGCTCCTGTACGCCGTCCCGCAGTTCCCTGCTGCCGTCGGCGATCTCATTTACAGCATCCGTATAATCAATGATTCCTTCCCGGAAATCCTCCAGATCCGCCAGGGTATCTTTCGCATCCTTCAGGGAATCCTTCAGCTTGACATCGACACTGCTACCCTCTGCCGTCAGACGATCCAGTTCTTCCTTATAATTGTCAGCAGTCAGTTCTACGGTAATATCGCTTTCTTCCAGCTGTTCCTCCATCATATCCATCAAGGCATCCATCACGGCATCCGTGCCGCTTACCAGAGGTTCACTGGCTGTATAAAGCACGCTCAATCCCTGAAACAGTTCCTGGGAACCACCGGCCGCTTCTCCCACACCGGCGGTATACGCTTTTACCCCATCCCGGAACTGTGCCACCGTGTCCAGCTGTCCCTTCACTGCCGACAGCTGTGCTGCTGTCTGCGAAGCTCCCATCTGTGTGAGCATTTCCGCCATCTGTTCCAGCTGCTCCCCATAACCGTCTGCCGTCATACCGGAAAAAGGAATTCCCGCAACACCAAGCTGTGCCTGTAACTGTTCATTGACCATTCCCAGAATGGCATTGAAAATGGCATCGGCTCCCTGATTCAGGGCGGCACTGTTCTCCGTGATCTTACTCATACCGCCCACCAGCGCTCCGCCTCCGGCAGAAGCCGCGTTGACACCGTCCGTATATTCCTTGATGCCATCCTTAAATTCCTGCAGCTCCTCCAGTGATTTTTTTGCATCCTGCAGATCCTGCCGCAGGGATGCGGTGTAAGCATGAGGATTGGCGATCATGGCATTTAACTGCTGTTCGTAATTTGCAGAGGTCAGTGTCACCTCCACTCCGGCATCCTTCAGACTGTCATTCACCTGTTCCAGCATGGCATCAAACAAAGTGTCCGCCGCATCCGTCAGATCTGCATTGTGATCTGCCAGTTCGTCCACACCGTCTACCAGTTCATTCACTCCATCCAGAAGCTCCTGAATGCCATCCTGAATATCGTTTTTCGTCTCTTCCGCATCCGCTAACATTTCGAGGAAATAAGGATCTGTCACCTTGCTGCGGTCCAGTTCGAAGGTCTGTAACAGTTCCTTCAGCTCCTGATCCGTCATGGCATCATTCAACAGATAGGTATAAGTATAATCCTCCGTCCGGAAATTCTGTCCGCCTGCCTTCAGTGCCTCGTAATCTTCCGCCGTGACAAATCCGAAGCCGAACAGATTGCTGTCCACGGTGGTGTCCGATGTTTTCTCATAAGCAGCATCATAATCCGGTGTACTTCCGATTCCCACCACAGTGAAATCTTTTCCGCCTACGGTAAGGGTATCTCCTAATTGCAGTTCATGCTTTTCCGCATAGTGCTGTTCCAGCAGGATCTCTCCCTGCGCCGGTATCTCGCTGCCCTGGGACGGGACGAACAGATCTATGTCCTCTCTTGCCTGATAGACGCGAAACGTAGACTGTCCCAGATGAAAATCCAGAGAGAAATCTCTCTGTAATGTCACACCATTCTCCGTAATCTGCCAGGTCTCACTGTCTGTCAGTGGGACAAATACACCAAATTGTCCATCTTCTCTGTGATGAATTCTGCCGCTCTCTTTTGTCCCCTGCATGATGGTCTCCGCGGCTCCCACGATTGCCACTACCATATACATGACCAGTGCCACCAGGAAAAACAATGCCAGATACCGAAGCAGGTTTTCCCGGATGTCCCGAAGTACTCGTTTGCTCAATATCCTCTGCATTCTACAAATCCTCCAGTTCTGCTGCGGGAACCCGCTTCTCGTTCCGGTAGTTCTTGCTGATCTGTCCGTCCTTGATCATAATGACCTGATGTACCATATTTTTGATGGAATTGTTATGCGTGACGATCAGCATGGTGGTTCCGTACTGTCTGTTAATATCCTCCAGCAGCATCAATATATCCCGGGAAGTCTTGGAATCCAGCGCACCCGTAGGCTCATCACACAGTAAGAGGCTTGGATTCTTGATCAGGGCTCTGGCAATGGCACAACGCTGTTGTTGTCCGCCGGAGAGCTGCGCAGGGAATTTGTTCTGATGTTCTTCAAGTCCCAGCACCTGCAGCAGTTCTCCCAGATCCAGGGGATTCCTCGTCAGATACTGGCAGACCTGAATGTTCTCCTTCACCGTCAGATTCGGCACCAGATTGTAGAACTGGAAAATGAACCCCAGCTTATCTCTCCGGTAATCGGACAATGCCTTGCTGCCAAGTCCCGCCACTTCCATTCCGTCTACGACGATCGATCCGGAATCCACCGTATCCAGACCTCCGATACAGTTGAGCAATGTAGATTTGCCGGAACCGCTGGTACCCTGGATGACACACATCTCACCCTTCTCCACTCCGGCGGTAATTCCCTTTAATACCTGTACATAACCGCCTCCTTCTCCATAACTTTTCTTCAGATCCTTTACTTCCAGATACATATCCTGCCTCCTCGTTGTTATTGATAATCATTTTCATTAACATAACACCGTTATGTTAATGCCCTGAAATTGCACCCCTGAGAAGTCCGAACCTCTTTCGGGGTGCATTATATTTTAATTTCCTGTCATTATACCTATCCATCCGCGGATCAGGTACATAGTCAACGCGTCCACATGCTTCAGTGCAACACTCTCATCCTCCTCGTGCAGAAACAGATGTACGAAAGTATCTACCATAATATGTGCCATCCAGTGGGTCATATAATCATCCACACGGGGTCTGCCGGTGGCGTCTGTCACCATGTCACACAATCTGCGATACTGCTGCTCCGAGATATCCACGACCTCATCCAGGCAATTCTCAAATCGGGATCCCTGGGACTTTGTCAAAAGTAACAGAAATACATCACGGTTTTCATACATCCGTCTGATGATCTCTCTGGATGCTTCCAGATCCCCGTTATCTGCCAGTTCCAGCTGTGCCACCTGGGTCTCGTTACGCATCTCTGTGGCGTAATGTTCCTCCATGACCACATAGAGCTGCTGTAGTGGTTCCTCCACCAGCGCTGCCAACAGGTCTTCCTTATCCTTGAAGAAAAAATACAGAGCACCCGTGGTCACTCCGGCTTCTTTACAGATGTTCCGCAGGGAAGCCTTCATGTACCCTCTTTCCAGAAATTCTTTTTTAGCACACTCCAACAAGTGTTGCCTGGTCTCTTTATTTTCGTTTTGATTTTCCTGTTTTCGTGGCATTTTGTGTCTCCATTTATTTGCGTCATATTCACGGCTGTTCAATTGTTCACATAACATCGTTATGTCTGCATTATAAATAAAAACAGGATTGCTGTCAACCCTGTTTTTATTTTCGATATTTCATCATATTATTTTGTCTTCAGCTGTTCGATCTTCTCCTGCAGATCCGCAATGGCTCGCTGGCTGTTCTTAATGGTCTCACACTGCTTCTCAAAAGGAGGCTCCGGCATATCGCCGTACTGCTCAAAATAGATCTTGCCAATCTCCAAATAATTCTTCTTCATGACTTCCTCGCAGGTGGAGATCTGGCTCTTCAGATTCGCAATGGCTGCCAGTTCTTTTGCCTTGTCTGCCGCTACTTTTCCTTTTTCGGTAATGGTATCACCGATCTTCTCTATAATATCCATGGTATAATCTCCTTTCTCTCACAGAGAGCTTGTGGCTGTTCTGCACAGTTGCCCGTTCTTCCAAATAGTTCTGAACAGTTATATTGTAACCTCTCCCCGATACTGCGTCAAGAAGAAGCGCTACTTGCGCATTGTAAACAGTCTGTGCTATAATCGCTATGTAATACCATTGGAGGTGACATTATGCAGCCGCTGTATACCACACTGAAAGTCAACAACGAAATTGAATTATGCGAAGTATCCGATCCCGATTGCAAGCAGCTCATTGAGAGAGCTTTATTAAAAAATCGGATCTCTTATTATATCCGTTGGCCGAAAGCTTCTCTATTCAGCCGCAAAAAAGATTCCTGCATCATCTGCATCAACGACAATGTCAAGGATGCTGCTGAGGAGCTCGTTCGTGGGATCTGTGATGAGTCCGGATATAATGTTCGTTTTATTTTAAAACGTTCCAACAATAATTATCTGTAGGACAGGCTTTATTTTCATATTGCACCACCATAAAAAGGAGAGTCAGCCGACTCTCCTTTTTCAGATTCCTTATTTACTTTACATCAATCGAAATCGAACTTGGTGTAACGCTTATACATAGCGCCGTAACGGAATCTTGCCATTTCGTTTTTCTGAAGGACATCTTCCTCGGATCCTCTGTACTGACAGCGCAGGCAGTAGTATTCCTTCTTATCCTTATCGTAGAACATATCCATATCGATATCTCTCATGAAGCAAGAGGGACATCTGTAGTTTAATTTGCCTTTTCCAGCTTGAGCCATGTTGCAACGACCTCCTTATCCTTGATCTTGGAATTGTAACCCAGTGTAAACATCGGGGAGAATGCGTATCCTTCCTTCACGTATCCGACAGCGCCTTCTGCGTTGGTGCTCATGGATACTGCGGTCTCGATCTGAGGAATGACAGCTCTTACTTCGTCAGCTTCTGCCTTCTCCATCTCACGACACTTGTACTCGTAATCCAGAGTCTCTACCTCGTCATCCTTCTTGGTGCTTAAGGTGATACCCAGCATATCCTCGGAGTACTCAGTGGTACCGTAGCATGCTACGATGTACTCGTTCAGTTCTACTTCTGCATTGGGATCGCTCATCTCCAGGATCTTACGCTCGATCTTAATAGCGGAGCTGCCTTCCTCGAAGGAAACGATGGTCTGTAATTTTACGGTCAGATCGTAGAACTCGATATCTACGGGATCCAGTGTCAGGATTCTGGTGTTGCCTTCCTGAGAGAAATGAGCCTTGGTACGGCACAGGCACAGATCCACTTCTTCGCCGTTATGTTTTAACTTGGCACTTCTTACGGTACCTTCTCCTGCATAGTGAGTGAAGTAACCTGCACGGTACTTCTCCTGGATCAGGAAAGGATAGGAAGCGTCGGTCACATGCTTGGTGCCGATACCTACAGGCCACTCCAGCTTTGCAGCGTAAGGACGCAGGTCTACGATAGCACCGCCCTGATCCATATTTACGCAGGCACGCATGAAGGGATCGCAGTACCAGAACAGCTGCTTGTCGGAACCGTACAGAATATCTCTCCACAGAGCACACTCGGGCTCGGTGTAGGTTTTCTTCTGACGATAGTAATCAGCGAACTCAGCCATGGTCATATCGGTAAGCTTGCCTTCCTTTTTCAGGTCACCGTAGTACTTCATACCGTCTTCATAGCTCTTCTTCAACAGTTCGTAAGGCTGCTCCCAACGACCCATTTTGTTCAGCCAGCCGGGTCCAACGAACATCATGTTGTATGCATATCCGTTGTTGTACTTCTCCAAGGAACGATACTGGTCGATCAGATTGTACAGGTAAGGATACTCCCAGGTCTTGGTGTCATAGATCATGCCACGCAGTACGTTCTGGGGATGGGTTCCGAAGTTGGAGCCGTTACCGTCATAGCATGCCAGCAGGTCTCTGGACAGGTGGGGAATTGCTACCACACCACTGTCCTCTGCCTCGTTGGCTGCGGGTGCATGGGTGTTCTGCTTGGAAGGAATCCAGGGAGCCCAGGGACCGCCGTCCATGAAGGTATACCAGGAATTGTTACAGGTGTGGTATGCCTTGGGACCTTCCTCCCAGCAGGTCGCAACTTCGCACTTTACGCTGGGATAGGTTGCCTTGATATAATTGGTCAGATCTGCATCCATATAGTAAGAGCCTGTGGATTCCGGGTAGAAGCCAAACTTCTCATAAAATTTGCCGAATACATCATCTACGATAGACTTCTTATCTTCCATGGAGAACATCCAGATACAGAAATCCTTGGTTTTGTACTTCTCACGGAACTCTGTGCAGGGTAGTCCCAACAGAGACAGTGCGATCTCATCGCCGTACTTCTCATGATCTGCCTTAGCCAGTGCTACTGCTTCGTCATTGAACAGGGAAGCGTAGGTCATCTGAATGGTGGTCTTCAAACCATTTTTGTGTGCAGTTTCCTGCTGAAACTTGAAAATATCCAGAGACTCTGTTAACAGTGCTTTTCTGCCCAGATCCTCTTCTTTGCCGTGTCCGGTTACTTTTTCCGCATATTCGGGAACCATCTCCGGACGGTGAATGATATTCACGATAAACTTATCCATCTTTTCCTCCATCTCGCCGTTAGGCATCTTATATAGTCATCCCCGAATTACGGGAACGAATATCACATTATTTTTGAAAGTCTCTGATCACTTTCAATGCGGGTAGTGCATTTCCATCGTAGTCGAACAATGCCTGGTTGGCCCATTCGTTTCCGCCGGGCCCGGGATCCTGAATATACTTCAGGGACTCCTCGTTCGCCCAGCCGCAGCCGGGCAGGGGGATCCATGCCGGCTCCCAGTAGTAGAAACCTTTTCCTCTGCCATCCGGTACCTGCGCGATGCGCTCCATGACCTTCTGCATAAATGCAGCCTGTCCTTCCGGTGTCATGGGATACTCTACCGCTTCCGCAAGGTGGGGCTTGGTCGCCATACCCTTGCGCTCTTCCGGTGCCAGTTTTTCTCTGCCGGCATAATCTTCCATGGTAAATCCCATGGATACTTCCGCCACGATGACATCTTTCTGATATCTCTGGGAGAGATCGTTCATATTATTCGTCAGATCATCAATGGTTCCGTGCCAGAAAGGATAATAGGACAATCCGATCACATCGAAGTCCTCTCCTCTCTGTACATAGGCATCAAACCATTCTCTGCAGCGGGCATTGTTACCGCCGCAGTCTAAATGTAACATTACGCGGCTGTCCGGTGACACCTCTCTCACCGCACGGATACCTGCGCTGAGTAAACGTACCATATTATCGACATTATCCCATTTTCCATGGGGCCACATCAGACCATTGGTGATCTCGTTGCCAACCTGTACCATCTCCGGAAGCAGATCCAGACGCTTTAACTTCAGAAGTACGTCCTTTGTGTAATCATACACATGCTTCTCCAGTGCGTTAGTATCGGCATAAGCCCACTCCTTGGGAGGGAACTGTTTGCCGGGATCTGCCCAGAAATCGCTGTAATGCAGATCCAGCAGATAGCTGTAGCCCAGCTTTTTGCCTGCGGAAGCCAGTGCCACCAGCTTGGTGAAGTCACTGGTACCGGCGCCGTAGGGCTTGCCGTCTTCACTATAAGGATCGTTCCAGAGACGGATGCGCAGAGAGTTGACACCGTATTTTTTCAGGATCTCCAGTGCGTCCCCCTCTTTGCCTTCGTCATAATACTTTGCACCGAGAGATACCTCTTCCGGCAAAGTCGATACATCCATACCTTTGATAAATTCTTCCATAAATTATTACTTTATCTCCATGTCATACATTTATCGGGAGAATCCATCCCATGGATTCTCAGATTAAATTGCCATGCCATTTAACCTTTCACTGCACCGCCGGTGATACCTTCCACATAGAACTTCTGCATGATTACGAACAGCGCAGAAATAGGGATGGATACCAGTACCCCGCCTGCGCAGAACTGACCGAAGTAGCTGTTGATCAGACTCTTCTCCAGCATGTTGTACAGACCGATGGCAACGGTCCACTGGGAAGAAATACCAGCATTCAGCATCAGCTTTGCGTATACGAAATCCATCCAGGGTACCAGGAAGGAACTGATAACGGTGTATACGATGATGGGGCGGCTCATGGGAATTACGACCTTCCAGAAAATCGTAGCTTCGCTGGCGCCATCCAGATAAGCTGCCTCACGCAGGGAATTCGGAATCGTATCGAAGAATCCCTTGGCAATCAGGTAGCCCAGACCGGATCCGGCAGAGTATACCAGGATCAGTCCGAAGTGGGTATTGGTCAAATTCATGGTCTTCAGAATGAAGTATACTGCTATCATGGACAATACGCCGGGGAACAGGTTTACAATAACTGCTGCGTTCATCAGCAGCTTACGTGCCGGGAAACGCATGCAGGAAGTCGCATAAGCTACCATCAGTACAAATGCAGTGGAGATCACACATACCGCACATGCAATGATGAAAGTGTTCTTAAACCAGTTCGGGAACTGTGCCACACTGTCCGCGGAGAACAGCAGGTTCTTATACTGCACCAGGCTCCATTCCTTCGGGAAAAAGGTGCTGGTATTCATGCCTGAATAAGAGCTGAAGGAAGTAACCACCAGCCATACGATGGGTACCAGCCATATAAATGCCAGTACTGCCAGTAACAGGTTGTGTAAAAAGGTCTTAATAAATTTCTTCATTAACGGAATGCCTCCTCTCTGTCACCCTTCAGGAATCTGCTGAAGGCAATGAGGGTAAATACCGCACAGATAATGAACACGATAATACCGATGGTTGATGCCATCTTGTAGTTGTAGTAGTTCTGTGTCAGGTTGAACAGCCAGGTGATCAACAGATCCACTTCCTTTGCCTGGGAGTTTGCCATAGCCTGATTGGTCGTGGTATACACATCCTGGGTCAGCAGGTAGATTACGTTGAAGTTGTTGATGTTCTTGACAAAGTCTGTTACCAGAGAAGGTCCGGTGACAAACAGCATATACGGCATGGTGATATGAATAAAGCTCTGTGCCGGAGTTGCACCGTCAATCTTGGCACTTTCCAGCTGATCGGAAGGAATATTCATCAGTACGCCGGTAGCGATCAGCATCTGGTAAGGAACACCGATCCAGATATTGATCAGGATGATCATTACATGTGCCCATCCGGGAGCGGACAGGAAGGGAATATAGCTGGTGCTGATGGCACCGATGCTGCGCAGCCAGTCTGTAATACCTGCATTTGCACAGATGGTGTTCATAATACCGTTATTCGCGAAGAAGTTACGAACCAGCAGCAGGGATACGAACTGGGGAACCGCGATGGTTACGATGAAAAGGGTTCTCCACAGCTTCGGCAGCTTGGTTCTCTTATTGTTAATCAGTAAAGACAACAGGATACCGCCAAGGTAAGTGGTAAAGGTTGCGAACAGCGCCCATACCAGTGTCCAGACCAGGATCTTACGGAATGCATAACCAAAAGTGATGGTCAGACCGCCGCTGGAGAACAAGTTTTTGAAGTTGGCAAATCCAACCCAGGTAAACAATGCGGAGGGAGGCATATGTCCCTGATCATAGTTGGTAAATGCAACTGCAATCAGGATCAGCAGAGGAATGATCGTAAAGATAACAACGCCCATTACCGGAAGCACCAGCAGAGTCACATAGAACTTCTCGTTCTTAAACTGCTGCATATCTTCGCGGAAGGAATTGATGTGTTCTCCTGCCTGTGCTTTCTTCTGCAGACGATATACAGCTACCTCGTTCTTCAGCCAGATTACAAAGAAGGTGAACCAGATCACAAATGAAACTACGGAGAACAACAGTATCATAAATGAGTTGTCATAATCGTTAAATTCATTCTGCATGGTTACGATGTTGAAAACTGTCTCCTGTTGTACAGTTCCCAAAGTTCCAAAATCACATACATACTCTGTGGCAAAGCCAAAGGTGAATACGATGACCGCCACTTCGAGCAGAGTCATTAAAATACCTTTAATAATTTGTTTTCTGCGGATATATCCTGCTCCCATCCAGACCAGGGATAATTTTACGAACAGATCTCCTTTTACAACTGCCTCACCGAATTCCTTGAAGAATCCGCCGATGCCTTTGAAGAAAGATCCGATGCCGCTCTTTTTCTTCTTCATTCTCTGCCCTCTCCTTTCCTTTTATAAAGTAGTTTAAATAAATCTTCATAACTGTCCAAAATCCCCATTTGCAAAGCTGTGGCTGAACAATCTGCTTTTGCGCACACAATTATTGAATAGTTGCATAATCCGGTAGTGGGAGTCGAACCCGCTTACCGGAAACGGTTCCCGTAAAAAAGGCATCCTTCCACTACGTATCTTTTGTTCATAGCTTCAGGACGCCTTTCTTTTCTCTGTTTTCGTTCTGCACCAGAACGTTTCCATCATTCATTTGTAAACAGAACCGGAACAGATCCTTTTCCAATCTTTATTCAGCGGGTACGGAAACACCTGCTACTACATCATCCAGTGCAGCCTGGATACCAGCCTCATCATCAGCCTTCAGCTGACCCTGTGCGATCTTCTCACCGAAGGTAGCGGTAGGATCCCAGTACTTACCACCAACAACCTGAACTACGCCGTAAGCGGACTGCTCAGCCAGTGCTGCGATAGCGATATTGGAAGAAACTGCCTCAGAACCTGCAACGTTGATGTTGGAAGGTCCAATCTCTCTCTCAGCGAAACGTACTGCCTGGTTGTCCTCGTTGGTGATCCAGTCAGCCAGCAGAGTTGCCCAACCTGCGTTTGCAGAGTATTTGTTAACACCTACCAGCTTGAAACCAGCTACAGAACCCTGCTGGATCTGCTTGTCGCCACAAGTATAGGTAGGAAGCTTGGTTGCTGCATAGCCTTCGCCGAAAGCAGTCTGGGCTGCGGTTGCATCCCAGGTACCGGAGATTACTGCACACAGGTCGCCGGAAGCGATCTGGTTGGAGATATCACCATCAGCGATTGCCAGGAATGCGCTGTTGCCAGCGATGTCCAGCATGGACTGTACAACCTGTACGCCGGTGATTCCGTCAGCGCTGGTTCCGTTCCAATCCATAGCTGTGCTGCCGTCCTCGTTCAGAGCGGTAGTAAATCCGGCACCATAGAAGAATGAAGCGTTATACCAACCGGAAGCAAGGGTCATACCAACCTTCTTGCCAGCTTTCTCAGCTGCTGCAAGTAAGGTATCCCAGCTCTGTGCATCCTCAGCGGATACTAAAGTGGAATTGTAATATAAGAAGTAACCGTTATCAGCACTCATAGGGAATGCATACAGTGTGCCGTCCTTGGTAGCTGCATCAACAGAACCGGGAGCATTTGCACTCTTAACATCGTCTACGCTCTTGCCAGCGTAAGCTTCCAGGGCTGCATCCATATCATCGATGGACTGCAGAGCGCCTGCATTTACCAGGTCGATCAGCTGATCAGATGCGAATGCATATACATCAGCAGCAGCCTCTACATCGGCTAAAACAGTATCCTTAGCTGTGGACTCGGACTCGGTACCAAGCTGGATATCGAAGTTTGCGTAATCTGCATAATGCTCTTTGAAGGAATCGATCATGCCCTGTAACATGGTCTGATCTTCTTCAGCGCCCCAGATTCTTAAGGAAACATCCTGCTTCTCAGCGGGAGCGGTCTGTGCAGCCTCAGTAGAAGCTGCGGTAGTAGCAGCGGCATCAGTGCTGGTGTTGTCGGAAGCATTGGAGTTTCCACAAGCTACCAGAGAGAATGCCATAGTCAGTGACATTGCTAAAGCGACTAACTTTTTCATTTTGTTATCCTCCTGTTTTGTTTTGCAAGTTTGTGCGCATTGCGCAACCGCTTGTCTGCGATAATAGTGTAGCAACATTTCTCTATGTTGTCAATTTATAATAATGACTGATATTGAACTCTAAAATTGTGCACTTTGCACAACAGTGTTTTGAAACCATTGATTTTACTGGGTTTTCTGCATATCCTGTTTTTCAAAAAAATCACTTTTTTTACTCGTTTTATGGAGAAATATTTGGAAAACGTTTTTCTGAATTATGGTTTTTCTCCTCTTCTTCACCCCTTCGTAGACTCTTTCAATATGATTTCATAGTCCAAAAGTGTTTTATCCGGAACCGTTTTGCCGTGGATCATGTCCAGCAATACCTGGCAGGATCTTCTGCCCAGCTCCGTGATATTGAACTTCAGCGAAGTAATTGTGATGGGATAATTCTCCAGAATACGACTGTAATGGCAGGATGCCACCTTCATCTGATCCGGAATTCTCACGCCCATGCGGGAAAGCTTTCTGACCACTTCGTCACAGATATAATCATCCTGGCACAGAATGCACTCCACGCCGCTTTTTTTCAGCTCTTCCACTGCTTTTTCCACCATTGCCCGGCTGCTTAAGTCCGTGTAGACCAGATCCTGATTCAGCTTCCGTTTTCCCTTGCGGTAAGCTTCCTCGTAACCCTGGTATCTGCAGCGGTTGACCATCTGGTCCATATCACTGCCCAGATAGGCGATATTCTGGATTCCTTTGGCAAATAATACGGTTACCAGTTCCCTGCAGGCTCCCACATTGTCATGATCCACCTGCACCACATCATCATCCGGGAATTTGCCCACAGCCACGAAAGGAATCTGTTTCTGCTTCAGGAATTTTACATATTTGTCGTTCTCATATGTCCTGGTAAGGATCATTCCGTCTACTTTCCGGTTATTAATCAGTCTCTCCAACGGTCTGGTATCGTTTCCGTTCGTCGTTACCACGATAATATCATAGTCATTGGCCTGTGCCACCTCTTCCACCCCGTACATGCAGGTATGGAAAAACGGCATATCCACCAGAGTATTGACCTCCGGCAGGATAATGGCAATATTATTGGTCTTGGACTGTGCCAGACTTTGTGCTGCGGCATTGGGATAAAAACCGTGTTCCTCGATATATTCCAGAATCCGGTCCCTGGTAGCGGCACCGATACGTCCTTTCCCTGAAATTGCCCTTGAGACCGTACTTGCAGACACCCCCAGTTCTCTCGCCACATCATGGATCGTCATCGTCTTGTCATTCCCAGAATTATTATTCATACTATGTCACGCCTTTCCGTGACCTGCAATCCTCAGATTGCAGACACACTATCCGCCCCGTTCTTTGCGCAATTTGCTATTTCCATGGTTTTTTTGCCATGTTTTTGTGCGCAAACGATTGTTCATACTTATAGTAGCATCTTGCGAAGTATCTTTCAATGCGCCTTTTTACACAAATTCCCCTCTTATTTCTATACAATAGTTACAAAAGGACAGGTTCTCTTGAAGTTATTTAACCTGTTTTTTCATTTTCCGGTTCCGGAACTGTTTCCATACCCTGCTGATGTCAGATGATTGCCACACTATAAATATCACTGCAATCAAAACGGGTGATAACTGCTGCGTTACCACCCGTTTTTCATTTTCGTATATTGAAATGCTCTCTCATTTCCCCCTGAAAAGAAGAATGTCTCGGAAATTTTTTCCTGTATTGTTCATAGATATGTCTCCCAGCACCCGGATTTCCCATATCTTCTTTTATTTCTCCTATAATTGCCAGAAGTCCCGCTGTTTCCCCATAGTGATTTCTATGCTTTCCTGATACAATTGCATCAGCCCTTTGATATACAATGTTCTCCGCCCATGCCAGATATCTTTCTCGTTCTTTTTTTTCCATCAAATAGAACTTTTTCCACCTCTGAAAATAACTCCAGAATTCAGTTACTTTATGTTCCTGACACTCACTTTGAAGCTCTGTTTCGAATTTCAACAGGTTCTTTCTTTCTTTTTCATCTGAAAATCCTATATAGGATGCTATGCTTTTCGCTGATTTTGAAGGAATTGGGCGATTATATAAATATAGTAAAAACAGTCTGATTCCAACCTTTATAAATGAATCGCTCCATCCCAAAGAGCCTTTCGGATTTTTAGAAATATTTTTCACAGTGCTGAAATCTCCTGTATAAAATACCAATTGGTAATATTCATAATCATCAATTACATTTTTATTCAGTTCTGAACTGCTGAACCTAAACTCCGGATTGCCTTTCTCTCTGTTTTTCAGCGCTTCTCTGCCGCGCATTCCATAAGTTTCTGCCATTTTCTCAGTTCCAAACAATCGCAGGTAATTCTTCACTGTAGAATCAGAAGCAAAACTCTTCCAACAAAATTGCATCATTTTTTCTTCATGGTTCAAGCAGGAAGCTGCAAACGCTGCTTTTAAAGCAATTTCACTTCGTATGGTCAGATTCTCATTAATTTTATTCAGTGCATCTTCGCCTGCATTTTCAATTTCTTCATATAAATGACATTTCTCATACTGTTCCATTACTGCCAAATACAAAGACGGATGTACCGAAACATTTTCTTTTGCCATCTTATATAAGCCATCTATTCCTTCATAAGACAAAATAGCTTCTTTCAAAAGGCTGGCTTCTGTGTCTCCATTTTTTTCCTTCAGGAGGTCAATCCAGTCCTTCCAGAACTGTTCCGTATCTTCCAGTTCTTCTCTTCCGACATGAAACATTTCTTCCACATGCAGTTTTGCAAATGTACTGTAAGAAAAATAAAGGTATATATCTCCGGCGCGTTCATTTATCGGCAGTGCCTGATAATCCGCATATAATGTCAGCAGTGCCAGATGTTTCATATCTGTGTGTATCAGATTATTTTCTTCCATCATTTCCAAGTCTACAAGATCAGGATTCCCAAATTCGTTGTCAGCAGAAACCGACATTTCCCACAGCCATTCATATATCTCATTTGCTTCCTGATACCTTCTGTCATTTACACAATCCTCTGCAAACTGAATCATATATTGGATCTTATCACCAATTCCCTGGTTATCGTAATACTCCGTAATCCAGTCTGAATCCCAGTATCCGCTGGAATAATCTTCGTACTCTTCTGTATCAAGGTAAAGCCCGCCTTCATCAATCTTATCCTTCCACTTCTGTATTTGTGCCATTTTTTCATTTACAAGATCATCTGACATTCTTACCTGCACTACCTGTGAATTTTTGTTTCCATACTGTGTTCTGGCTGCTTTCACTATCTCCTGAAATTCATTTTTCTGTTTGTCCGACAATATTCTTTGTACTTTTAAAATAATATCCTGTAATTCTTTTTTCGATAATTTTTTTATATCTTCTGTCATCCAGACAAATCTCCCTTACAGTTTTCTTCCACAGCATTTTTTGTACTTTTTCCCACTTGCACACGGACAGGGATCGTTTGGATACACTTTCTTTTCTTTTACAATGGGTTGTTGCACCGGCATTGTGAAATCGTCATACCCGTCATTATAGAGACCAGCTATCTCAAATGTGTCTGAAAAAGCCTTTAGTTGTGACTCTATCCATTTCAGATCTTCTGCTGTCTTCAGCTGTTTTGCAAGGAGTTTCGCCCGTTCAAACAGAAGAACATTTTCCATCGTACATTCCATCCCAATAACTTCTCTTTGGATAATTTTATAAGCTTCTTCTGCTCCTTTTTCTTCCTGGACACACCAGCTCCAGGCACTCAAGGCATTCTGATTATGCGGTTCTTCTTTCAGCCAGTCTTCAAACCACTTTTGTCCCTGCTCCGCATTTCCTTCTGCATATAATTCTTCTCCGATTGCGGATTTAAAGTTGCTGGCATCATCAGAACTCCAGTCCAGCATTTCCAGAATTCCTTTGCAAAAGTCTACACGCTTTTCGTGTTCACCTGCATTTCCCAGCTCCATTTCAAGATCCTGCAGCCATGCATCTACCGGATATTGATAATCCTGAGATTCCATTAGTCCGCTAATGCCTATTTTATACTCTGCGTTTTCAACAATCTTCTGAAAAATTTCCCATGCCTTCCACCATAGCAAAATCAATTTTTCATAGTCCAGGTCGTCCAGAGCCTCATAGCCGTCCTCAACCAGGTTATCCCATTCATCCCATTCTGTCAGGATCTCCTGTGTGTCTTCATAATCCACACACTGCTGCACCATATTTTTTAATGCCTGTGCATATCTTTTTTCATCGTAGGGCTGATTTTCCTTCATGACATCATAAATCTCTTCTATTACTACCGCACCTATTTTTTCTTTTGCCTCAGAAGCAGAATATCCAGCATCAATCAGCCTTTCGTAGGATTGCTTTGCTGCAGGTGGGTCATTGTCTCTTAACTGGTTATCTACAACTTCCAGTATCAATTTCTTTAGTCTTAAGTTTGTCATCCCTTTTCCTCTCTTGCAATTATCATAGTTTTTGTATCTTTTCAAAATATGCCAGATTACTTTCCACATCACTATTATAAGTTCCATTTGGTAATTCTTCAACACATTTTTTGACTGCTGCCATCCATGCAGACAGGAAAAGTTAAGCCTGGGCTGTCAGGCTCAGGCTTAACTTTTCTTTTTTGATTTGCAATTCTGCCATGGTGGATCAGGAACTTTCATCCATTGCTGCTTTATGATTCCTCCCGTTCTTCCTTCTCTCTCCTGTTTCTCCGAAGAACGATCCAAATACTCAAAACTGCCGCAAGGATAACCGCCAGCCACACAAAGCAGCAGATTCCAAGGAAGGTCGGACAGATGTGACACAGTCCGCACTTATGGTTTTCTTCTGTTCCTCCCACTGTCATGTCTTTCCCATGATCCGTTGACGTAGGTTCTTCTACAGTCTGTCCAGCCTCCGGCGCAGGAGTACCAGGTGTTGGTTTCGGTGATGCCGATGGCTTTGGCGGATCCGTAGGTTCCAGTCTCTCTGATGATTCTTTCGGTGTCTCAGTGAGTTTGGGCGGCTCCGATGACTTTGGTGTCTCCGCGGGTTTCGGTGGCTCCGATGGCTTTGGCGGATCTACTATCGTTCCGCCGGTATGTATGCGTATCGTAAGGCTCTTTTCCGACTGATTCCCGGCATTATCCGTCGCCCTCACGGCAATTGTGATCTCTTCTGCATCGGACGGAAACTTCTCTGCCGGTATCGTAAATCCAGCTTCAGTTTTCAGGTTTATATCAAGCTCTTCCTGTAAGGTGTTCTCCGCACCATTGTTCACCCGGTAAGCCACGGAGGCCAGTCCTGCAGAAACAGCATTTTCCCCGGCATCCTTCACGCTCACGGCAATCGCCGGCACTTCTTCATATTCCTCCGCCAGTGCTGTACTGCCGTTTACCGAAAACGTAGTCTCCGGCGGATTGTCCTCCACGATGATGCCGTTTGCTGCACCTGTAATGCTCTTGGTGTCAGAGGCATTTCCCGCTGCATCGGTACATTTGATATCGGTAATGCTGCCTTTCCAGTCTGCGGAAAGGACGATCTCCGCCACACCTTCCTCAATCCTTGCAGCCGCATTCTTCGCGGTACCGGATGCAGGCGTTACGGTATAGGTAACCTCATCCGCCCCGCTGCCTTCCTCCGTCACCGGAATATGCAGAATCAGGCTTTTCTTTCCGATGATCCAGTCAAAGATATTTGCTGCTTTCTGCTCGAAGGTAATTTCACCGATGACCGGCTTCGTCTTGTCCCACTTCACAGTAACCGGCGCGGAAACAGTCTCATTGCCCGCCGCATCCTCCGCCTTGAAGATATAGGTATGCACGCCTTCCACACAGTCGTAGGTTTTCGTAAATGTCGTGCCGGGCTCTGTGGAAATACCGCTGATTTCCGCAAAATTGCCCTCATCTGCTTTGCCGTACAGTTTTTCAGTGCCCACGTTATCGGAATAACTCAGCGAAATGTGCAGCACCGTCGCATGATACCGGCCGTCAGTATTGGCACCGGCACCGCTCTCCACCGCTGCAGTAAGAGACGGTTTCTGCGTATCCTTGAAAATATCCTTCATCTCCACACTGTACTCTTTGCTGATATTTCCCAGGCGATCCTCGAGCCTTACCACATACTTTCCGTTTTCCGTCACGGTAAAGCTGTCCCCGGTGAAGGTTGTCCAGGTGTTCTCACCCTCCAGCCGGTACTGTCCTGTCTGAATGCCGCTGCCGCTATAACCTGTGCGGTTTCCCTTGTTATCATAGACTGCCGTACAATCATCCGTAGCATCTGTCAGCCTGATCGTGCCCGTTTTTTTGTCCGCAGACAGGGAGCATTCCAGCTTTTCCAGCTTCGGTGCCTCATTGTCAATGGTTGTCACAAGCACTTCTGCACTGCCGGAATTGCCATATTGATCCGTCACCCGGAATACATAGATGCCGTTTTTCGTCACTTTAGAGGTTCCGGTGGTGACGTCGGAAATAAGATCTCCCGTCTGTGTACCGTCCGGTGTGTATACGGACGCAATCTCACCGGCACCGGAACCGGTTCCCTTCTTCGCCGTCCAGGTAAGCACAGCACTCTTCCCCCATACTGTCGGATTGCCCGTCACGGTAATCGTGGGAAGCCCGTTTCCGGTTGCCGGTTTCATCATATAATACGGCCCCGACCGGATGACCGTGGAGACATTTTCTGCGCCGTCTGCGACCCTTACCTGCAGATATTTTGCGGTCTTTGCAGTCTCTGTGGCGGTATACTCTGCCTGATAACTGCCATCCGCACCCGCAGTCAGCGACGTCCACGAGGAAGGTTCTGCTGTGTCATTTGTCCACGCATACTCCACCTTTGCCACACCGCTGCCGCCGGTATCCTCCGGAAGCACGGCAAGAGTCAGTTCAGGATATACCGTATCCTCAGCCGTGCTGCTGCCGCTCCGGATCGTGACTGTGGGCTTCCGGGCATCTATTTTTTGTACCTCGATGGACTTGGAAATCTCACTTCCGCAGCCGTCCGTCAGTGTGACGGTATACGTTCCGTTTTCCGTGACTTTCAGAGATGCTGTCCCATTTGCTGTTGTGACGGTATTGGAGCCGCTCGTATCTGCCGTAATCGTCGCCGTCGGCTTCGTGGCATCCACGGCCACATTAGTATTGCCGCCCGGAAATGTCTGACTGGTGCCGGACAGACTGCACATATCCTTAATACCGGCGACATTGCTGATACCAGTGACCTGCAACGTCTTGTTACCACCCAGACTGGTATTCGCCGATACCGTCCCTGTGAAATACAGCACATTGGTGTCCGCGCCGCCTGCGTATGTCAAAGTACCTACGTTGGTCGTAATGGTAAGACCGCTCAGAGAGCTGTTCTGATTGTCCACAATCTCGTCAAAGACAAGTGCCACCGTAATCGGATCTCCCGGAAGGTAGGTACCGTCTGCCATGGGTGCAACTCCGAGGAGCACAGGTTCCTTCTCATCCTGCACCATTGCATAGCTGGTCAGACCGTCCACATACCAGACATCAACGCCATCACCGGTCGCGCCAAAATAAGCGTAGCATGTGTCATCCATTCTTAGGTTCACCCATGTTTTCCCGTTATAAGAATAAGTGGTGCCTGAGCTGTTCTTCGGATAATAGGCGTTTTCCCCGCCGCCTGTTCTGGTGTTCGGGAAATTGTAGGTTCCCTCACGATTCCTTGCTCCCTGTAGGAAATTACAGGCCCAGAGCTGCCCGTTTACTCCCGTAACTGCGGCATCCTCTTTGCTTATATCATAATTTTTATCCTCCAATGTCAGGGTTCCCATATAGGCATGTTCATAGCCGTCTACATCTTCATAAGACCTCAGCACATACCGATAGTACCATCCACCGGCGGTGGCATTCAAATACTTCTGCTGATATGGATCTGTATAATACTGTAAAAAGCTGCTGGTGTTGTAGTTCGTCCCATCGTAACGATTCTTCAAAAAACTCACATTGGTCGTTTTTCCACTCTGTTTTCCTGTTGTGTCCGCAACCTGTTTCCCTTTTGTTCCATCGGTATCTGCCACATGGGTAATTGATTTTTCCTGGGTATAAATAGTTCTGTCAATAGCATAACCGAGGCTCTTTGTCATAGTCCGCGTCCCGGAACGTTTCCCCCCATCAATGGCTCCTCCGCCCTCCACGCGGTAAATTTCCAGCGAGTAGGTTCTGTCCGCATTGGAATACTGTGTGCCCACATCGTTATTGTAGGCTTTTGTCACGCCAAGCTCCGTCACACTCACGGTCTTAGACATCTCCCCGTCCTCGAAGATCACAGTACCCTGCTTATGGGTAAAATGGGTGCCGCCGATAGCGGAGCCGTTTACCGTGCGGTAATAGACAGTCTGCTTCCCGTCCGAGCCGCCGCTTCTTGTAATGGTAAAGGTCGTACTGCTGCCGCTGTTTGACACCCCGCTTACGGAAAACGTGCCGTAGGACGGAATTCCGAAGCCGAACTTTCCCGCTTCGCTGTAAATGACCTTCTCGCTTCCGTCAGAGGCGGTAACCTTCGCATACGCCCGCGCATAGTATTCCACACCTGCGATAAGCCCTGTGGCGGTTGCACTTAAGTTCCCATTCTTAGTGGTGACAGCAGGGGAAGTCTTTGCACTTCCGTTATTCATCTCCAATGCAGGAGAAGGCATAATGCCCCATACGAAGCCCGTCTCCCTGATCTCGTCCGCTCCGGTATGGGTTAAAACCGCCTTTAAGCTGTACTTATCTTTACTGCCGGAGACCGCAGTAAGCCCACCGAGCTTCAGTTCCAGAGGCTTTGCCGTTACCGTGATGGTACAGCTTTCTGTGCTTTTATTTCCCGCAGCGTCCGTCGCCGTCACCGTAACGGTCTTTGTCCCCGGACTACTGCTGACATCTGCCGGTATCGTGTAAGACAAGGGTTCGTCAGCGAGCTTGCGGTTATCCGAGACAGAAAACGCCTCCGCAAACAGCTTTTTTACCGTCTCCTGCGCCTCATCCTCCAAAACCGTGACGGGCGAATAGTTTATTTTAGGAGCTGCCTTGTCGATATTGTCCACCTTTACCTGATAGGTAAATGACTTATTATTGTCCTTCAGCTTATAATGAATTGTAAAGTCATATGTGCCGTTTTTCGAAACGGTCATTGTTCCGGGGGAAGCAGTTACATCGATAACCCCCATATCCGGCATGTCCTCAGCGCTCACCGTTATTGTCACATCCTGATTCGTAAGGACATTCGGCGACAAGGTATGGCTGACCTTCGGGCCGGGTCCTGTTCCCTGCACAAAATAAAAGCTGACGCTGTCTGTTGCCTTAATCGCCTCCGTATCCGGATCTTTCAGAATTCCGGTAATCTTGTATACACCGCTTGGCGAGTTTAGGGGCATGCCAAGCGCTGCCTCCTCTGTCTCCTGCGCCTGCCCGAAGCATGCATCCAGCACATTCCCTGTCTCCGTCTGCGTCAGGGTATATTCCGTGATATACTGCGTTGTCCCTTTCTGCCGGATCGTCACATGGGACTGTACTGTCACCAGATTATCTTCTGTAACGGCATCCTTTAGATCCAGAGAGAATTCTTCAATATTGGGGGCTGCTGCTCCACCGTCCAGTATGAGCTGCATCCAGTCCACTCTCACCACCCAGCCCGGCGCAACGGTCACAGATATGACGTTCTTTCCCCTTTTCAGCTTATCAACAGGAATCTCCAGCACGGTAGTATTCCATGTGTCGTTCGTGCCTGCAAGGTACCCGATCGTCTCCTTGTTATATTTCTTCCCATAAGAATTCGTCTTGTCCATAGTCAGATAAATATCGTCATTCAGATACACATAATCCGTCTCAGCACCATCTTCGTCCACATCATAAGCCTTAATTGCCAGATATGCGCTCTGGGCCGGAAGCTCGTCCAGCGTAAAGGCAAGCTCAATCGGATGTGTGTTTTCCTTGGAACTCATAAGCACATCAATATCACTATCCGCCTTTCCCGTATGGCTGTTGTTTTCATTATCCGCGGTGAGCATCAGCGTCTGCGGGTGTGTTACGGCATTTTGCACAGCAAAGGTCTGCACCGCAATCGGAGCATTCTCCGCCGGCATCTCCACACCATACTCCTCCACCAGATCCGCAAGCGTCAATATCGGAGGGGTTTCATTTTCTGCCATCCGCTGTTGTATCATTTCCGGGTAGTGGTAGGGGCATTCCATGTCCATACAGTCTGTCTCGGTATCACAGATATGCTCCAGCCCCTCCAGACGCTCGATCAGCTCCGACAGACGTTCCCCGTCTCCCCCGGAAACCGTGCCGTTGTTCTCCATGGCATCCGCTCCGTTCTCCGCGAGCCATTCATCCAGTGCCTCCCGTGCCTCATCCAGCTGCCCAGGGTCAATCATATCCTCATCTGCCTCACCGGAAGCAAGATATGTAAGCGGGTCCGGCAGCTTTTCCAGCAGCGCAGACAGCCCGGCAGACTTTTCCCCCGGAACAAGATTCTGCGAAACCGTACCTTCCTCAGGTGCTGCCGTAAGGGGTTCGGCCGGATCTGCAGAAGCGGTGATCACTCCCTGTTCTATTGTGCCGTTTCCGTCACTATCTGCTGCTGAAAATACAGTGAAATCCACACTGGCAAACACAAGGGCAACCATTGTGGCAAGCGCCACGCCCCGTGCTGTTTTAGCTATCTGTCTCTTCATAGTAATAACCATGCCTTTCCATAATTTCTTTGTAGAAAATATATCTAAACACTTCTTCCCTATGTACGGCTTTGCGGATTTGGTATCTTTTTTGTCGAATTTGGTCAGGACCCGTTTCGTTGACTCCTTCCTTCTTCTTTGCTACACTATAAGAAATGATCGGAAGGGAGCTTAAGCCTTGCAGATTGCCCTGTGTGATGACGAAGAAACATACCACGAGAAGATAAAAGAGCTTATCGGACAGTATAAACAGATCCATTCTGACCGCACCCTGTCCCTGTCTTCTTTTTCTTCCGGAAAAGAACTTATAAACCATGTAGATGAATACGGCGGTTTTGACCTCTATATCCTGGACTGCATTATGCCGGAAATGAACGGCATAGAGTTGGGAACCGCCCTCAGAACGCGTGATAATGCGGGTCTCCTGCTCTACCTTACCACATCTCCCGACTTTGCACTGGATTCCTACCGGGTAGATGCCTTTGATTATTTGTTAAAGCCCGTGGACAGGGATTTGTTTTTCCAAAGTCTTGACAAGGCTTACCGCTCTTTTTTGAACATCATGCAGGAAGCGGTGGCCGTAAAGACTGCATACAGCATCCGCATGATTCCCGTTGCTGACATACGGTACGCGGGACGCATGGAGAAGCATATTGATTACTATCTGACGGATAATACCGTGATACACAGCACCAGCTTCAACGGCTCTTTCCAGAACGCCGTCACCGGGCTGTTGGCACATAAAGGAATGCTCCTGGTGGGTTCCTCTTTTGTCGTAAATTTATTCCATGTCACGGAGGTTACAAAATCAGACCTGATACTGACCGGGAACCTTCATGTCCCGGTTCCCCGCCGGATGTATGAAACCGTCAAGAAGAATTGGGTGGATTTCTGGCTGAATGGAGGCAGATACCATGCTTTTTGAAGATAATATTTCGTTTTTGGTTTTAAAGGTTCTGATTACCTGTGCAGGCACGTTTGGGATGATGGGTTCCACCGTGAAATACCGGTTCGTGAAGGAGAAGCCTGTAAGCATAATCATTTTCGGAGCCTATGTCCTGTATATCATACTCTCCACCTATGCCATTATCTATTTTTGGGGTTATGAGCATTTCCTGCGGGTATTTATCCTTACCATATCCTGCCCCGCTGTTCTGCTGTTACATAATATTTCCGACGAACCCTTTCCACGGCTGGTATTCACCCGTGCCACGCATATACTGGCATCCCTGTATATTGCAGCTACCATCACTCTCATAAATACCGCGCTGCATGGAACGGAGCTGTCGGATATTCTGATGCGCCTGCTGGTCTATCTGCTTGTCATCCTGCTTGATTTTCATTATGTTCGGCCTGTTTATCTGGATTTTATCAGTAAAATCAGGAAAGGCTGGTGGGCTCTTTCCCTGATTCCCTGTGCGCTTATTATCCTTGCGGTAGTGCTTGCCTTTTATCCGGATCATTATACCAGACGCTCCACAGGCGTCCTGATGATCTACCTGCTCGGTGCTGTCATTGTCATTCTTTACGCCGCCATCGGTTCCTATCTTTTCCTGAGGTACCACAGGCAGTCTGCAGAACAGAATCGGGAAATCCTTAAGCTGCAGGTACAGAACCTGCAAAGAGAAGCCGCAGATATAAAAAATCTTGTGAATCAGACAAAAATCATCCGACACGACACCCGGCACATGCTTTCCACCATTGCCTCCCTGGTCGAGAGTGGAGATATGCAGGCGATCCTTGACTTCATAGGTATCGCTGACAAAAGTCCCGATGTTCCGGAAACTTCCCGTTACTGCAGGGATCCTCTTCTGGATACCACGCTTTGTTCCTATTTTAAAGCTGCAGAAGAATCCGGCATTCTGCTGCAGACATCACTTGCCATCCCGCATACACTTCCGGTTGACTCTGCCGGGCTTGCCATCTGCTTTGCCAATGCGCTGGGGAATGCCATAGAGTACTGCAAAGAGCTTCCGGAAAAGGAAAGAAAAATCGTCTTCAAATGCATTGCGAAACCAAAGCTGATGTTTGAGATCGGAAGTCCTTATCAGGGCAGGATCACCCTTGACCGGAATGGTCTTCCGAAATCACCGGAAGGTGGTGTGGGAACTCATATCCGTTCCATCGTGGCGTTCTGCGAAAAGCATGATGCCTTTTACTCATTCACGGCAGAAAATGGCTGGTTTAAAGTTACGGTTGCATTATAAAGGGAGGAATACTATGGTCTTTGATAATAATATGGCATACCAGACTTACAGAGTCCTTGTCTCCATATTCGGCACGCTGGGTATGATCATTTCTCTTACCCCCATGAAGAAAAACCATAAAAGGAACCTGCTTATTCTGGGTGGCTATGTTGTTTATGCCGTTGTTTATTCTTCCCTTTCCTTACGTTTTCTTGGATTCCTGTCTTTTTTGCGGAGCGCCGTATTTACTGTTTCTCTGCCCGGTGTGGCTGCCATTTACATGATGGCGGATACCTCCGTCCCGAGACATATCTTTAAATGCCTGTCGCAGCTTCTGCTTTCCCTCTATCTGATTATCAGCATGACTCTGCTGAATACACTTTTGGGAGGCACTCTGCTGTCAAGTGCCATACTGCTCCTTTTTGCCTATGCTGCCATGATTTTTCTGGAATCTTTCTTCTTAAGAAGTTTTTTTCTGACCAGGATAGAAATAATTACCAAAGGCTGGGGGATTCTCACCCTGATTCCCAGTTCCTTTTTACTCTTTGTAATGATGCTCGTACTCTATCCGGTTCATTATACACAGAACCCGTCGTTTGTCCTCCTGTTCTACCTGACAGGGGCTGTCATTCTCATCATTTACTATGCAGTCTTCCAATACTTATGGACACAGTATCAATACCAGATGGATAAGCAGAACCGGGAGATCCTGGAAATACAGATGCAGGGTATTAAAAAGCACGCAGAAGATACCAAAAGAAATGCGGAGGAAGTAGAGAGAGTCTGGCAGGACACTCACCGGATGCTGTCCGGCATTGCTGTGCTTGCCAGGGAGGGGAATGCCGAAGCCATCCTTAACTTTGTAGCCGAATCCTCTGCAATTGACCTTCTGTCCCCACCTGCCCATTACTGCAGCGATCCCATATTAAACGCCACGCTCACTGCATATCTAAACAAAGCTGAAAATTCCGGCATTACGGTAGATCTCCATCTTGCCATCCCCGAAACGCTCCCCGTTGATTCTGCCGAGCTTTCCATCTGCTTTGCCAATGCCCTGGAAAATGCCATAAAAGCCTGTGAAGAGCTCCAGGAAAATGAGCGGAAAATTATTCTCAGATGTATCCATAAACCTGCTTTCATGTTTGAGATCGACAACCCGTATAAGGGACGGATCACCTTTGGAAGAAACGGGCTGCCAAATTCCACGAAAACAGGTCATGGTCTTGGAACACGCTCCATTATGGCTTTCTGTGAAAAGCATAATGCCTTTTATGATTTTTCCGCGGAAGGCGGCTAGTTTAAGGTTATGATCACCTTGTGATGCATGTCAGTCAATGGTATTGGGGAAGCTCTCCGCCACACACAATTTTCCATACCCCACCCGGTCATTGGGGTATTCCGTCTCTCCCCGCAGAGGTCTTGCGCCTTTTCGGAGATATGCTTTTACCTTTTCCCCGTAGAGGAAGGGATCGTTTCCACGGACGATTCCCCATTCCAGTAAAAGGGCTGCCGCACCGCTGACGATGGGGGCGGCGAAGGATGTGCCGGTCACGGGGGTATAGCTGCCATAAGTATCCGGTGCCTGAATATTCACGCCGGGCGCCACAAGATCCGGTTTGGTCAGCCCCGCTGCAGTCACGCCAATGGTACGGGTACTGTCGGCATAACCTCTGCCGGAAAAATCGGCATAGGTATCGTAGACCGGGTCATAAGCTCCCACCGTGATCACTTTTGCAGCCGTGGAGGGAACCGTCAGCGTCACCTGCGGAGAGGACCGGTAAAATCCTGTGCTATCCCCTGCGACGCTTCCTGCCGGAAGATACAGATAATATTGTCCTGTCACGGTTACCACCGGTTCCAGCCGGATCGTCCAGATCCCTGCGTTAATATAGCTGCCCACCGCAGAAATCATATCCAGATAGACCTCCTGCGCCACGGAATAAGGCAGCGGTTCCCCCAGATAGACTAACACCCTCGTCCGGTCCAGTTCTAAGGTATATTTCCCACCCTGGATGTTCGTAGACAGTTCAGCCCTCTCCCCTCCCGGTGCCTGCAATCTTATCCGGAACACATCACTGTAATTTTTCCACAATTGGATATTCAGGCTTCTTACATAACTCCCCACCGCCAGTTCTACCTGCCTGTCTGTCGTGATATTCCCGGCGTAATGTCCTCTGGCGGCTCCCTCATTGCCGCTGCCCACGCAGATCACCGTTCTGCCGATCTCAGAAGCATTGTCTAAAAAGCGCTCTAATAAAGAGCTTCCGTCATGAGAGCCATAACTGTTGCCGAAGCTTAAATTAATGACAATGGGCATCGCAAGCTGTCCGGCTTTTCGTACCGCATACGTCACCGCCCGCATGATCTCTGTGGTTCTAGGGAAACCATCCTCCCCGGGCAGTCCCAGTTTCACTACGATTAGCTCCGCCTCCGGCGCCGCTCCCATATAGAGACCGTCCGCGCTCCGCCCAGCTGCGATTCCCGCCACTGCGGTTCCGTGACCGGTCAGATCACGGCTGGGGATCAGGCGGTAGCGTTCCGGCAGGCTCGTATTTAGTGCCTGATTGATCTCCTCTTCCGTATATTCTGTCCCGAGGGAAAATCCGTCCGGTGTATTCCCATATCCCGTATCGTTGTTTTGCCCTGACGCCGTCTGGTTCCGCAGCATCTCCTGCTCACGTGATGCGTTCTGTTCCCTCGGGATTGTCTGATCCCATGGTATCGTCTGATCCCATAGATACCGTATCCTCGTGCTACCGTCCGCCCGGCGGAACACCTCCAGATCCCAGGTGATCCCGGAATCCAGCACAGCCAAAAGAACGCCCCTTCCATTCAGAAAAGGCGTTCTCATAGTAACCGGTGGAAAACAGGATGCCCCGGCAGGCTCCGTCTGCTTGTAATAAAACCGCTTGGGCTTTTCCACATATTCGATCTCCGGCATCTCCGATACTATATCTATCAGATTCTCCGGAACCGTAAGGATCGCATATCCGGCGATCAGTTCTTCCACCACAATATTCTGTTCCCGCAGTCCGTCCAGACTGCCGTGATATTTTACGATCAGCTCCCAGCTGCGGCTCGCCGCGCTGTAGCCGACATTCAGACTCTCTGTCTGTTCCCGTTCTTCCTCCGGGGTCTCCAATGCAAGATTCAGGATATTTTCCAGCTTCTGATCCATTACATCCATCCACTATCCGCTTTTCAATATCCTATGTTACATTCCTTCATAACATTCTCAATCATTCATTTTCCGAATTCTGCCTCTTTGAATAATATTCTGAATCGATAAATCCGGCTTCAACAATAAAACATTTCCATAATTGCCAATGGCAATTCTTCCATAGTCCTGTTCTATTCCAATTGACCGTGCAGGGTTCTCAGTTGCTGCCAGCACTGCCTCTTCCAACGGAATCTGCATATTCTGTACACAGTTCTTCATACATTCGTATAAATTTGTTACACTGCCGGCAATTGTTCCGGCATCTCTCGTAAGTACTGCCTTTTTTCCCTTTACCGTTACTTCCTGACCGCCTAACTGATACTCGCCATCTGCAAGTCCGGTAGCTTCCATACTGTCTGAGATCAAAATGACCTTTTCCGCTCCGAAAGTCCTGAATGTAGTGCGAACCATTGCCGGATGAATATGGATTCCATCTGCAATCAGTTCCACCTCCGCTCCTGCTTCCAGAGCTGCGATTACCGGTCCCGGAGCTCTATGACTGATTCCCGGCATAGCATTATACAAATGAGTCATATGACTGGCTCCTTTTTCGAATGCTTCCTTCGCTGTGTCATAATCGCTGCAGGTATGTGCCAAAGATATTTTCACTTGTTCATGGCATTGTTCTATAAATTCCATAGCTCCATTTTCTTCCGGTGCCAGATCCACCAGTTTGATCAATCCCTCGCTTCTATGCTGCAACTGTTCAAACATCCCCACATTGGCAGGCATAATGTATTCCGGATTCTGCGCTCCTGCCTTTTTGCGGCTGATAAACGGTCCCTCCATGTTGATACCTACCAGATCCGCTCCATGCCGTCCCGAATAATTCTTTGCCTTATCCATAATTTTTTCCAGAATCTGTTCATTATAAGACATTGTTGCCGGGCAGATTGCTAAAATTCCGTTTTGTGCTTCGTATTCTGCTATTTTTCCCAGTTCTTCCTCTGTAGCCTGGCAAAAGTCATATCCCATAGCTCCATGAAAATGAATATCTACAAGTCCGGGAATTGCATACTTCCCTTCGGCATCCATCACTTCCTCTTCCTTCAGAGACATTTGTCCACATTCTGCAATTTCCGAAATCCGTTCATTGAAAATTCGAAGATCCTTTTTTTCAAATTTATGATTTGTTGTGTAAATCAACGCATTCTGTATAATCATTTCATACCTCCGCTTACATTTCCAAAAGTGCCTCTTCGTCTGCAATCAACGTAAAGTCGGGATGTATCTGAAGAATGGATGCCGGAACCGTTGAAGTTACCGGACCGGTAAATGCTTTTTTCAAAATTGAGGCTTTCTGTTGTCCACTTGCAATCATCACCACTTTTTTCGCCTGCATGATCGGTCTGATTCCCATCGTATAAGCCTGTTTGGGAACTTCGTCCCTGCTGTGGAAAAATCTTTTATTCGCTTCTATCGTACTGTCTGTCAGATTTACCAAATGGGTATTTATTTCAAAACAATCTGCCGGTTCATTAAATCCAATATGACCATCCAGTCCAATTCCCAAAAGTTGCATATCTATGCCACCAACTCTTTTAATCAGCTGATCATATTCCCGACAAGCCCTTTCTCCATCCTGATCCTCACCATTTGGAATAAAAATATGATCCGCCCTGACATTCACGTGTTCGAACAAATGCTCCTGCATAAAATACCAGTAACTTTGTTCATGTTTTTTGGGAATTCCACGATACTCATCCAAATTGATGGTTGTAACCTCTGAAAAATCAACATCACCTTTTTCGTATGCGGCTACCATTTCCCTATAAGTACCCACTGGGGATCCACCGGTTGCCAGTCCTAACACAGCATCCGGTTTCATAGCTATCTGTGCTAAAAACAGATTTGCTGCTCTTCTGGATAATTCTTCATAATTTTTTACTCGAATAATTCTCATGTCTGATTCCTTCCATTATTGATATTGTTGGTATGATGTCATAAAGCGTTCTTTTATCGGAGACGCATCAAGCCCGCACATCCGGCAGCACATTACACAGGATCCATATACCGAAGGATACTCCGGAATATCCAGTTCAATCTCTTCATACAAGTTTTTCTTCAGAAGTTCTTGAAAATCTGTCCTCTGTTTTAAAATACTTCCCGAAGCCACCACGTATTTTCCAACCTTGCAGTTTTTTACAGCAAAGTTAATCAATTCTGCGAGATACTCTGCATTTTGTTCAAGTATCTGTGCCGCGATCCTATCGCCAGACTCATAAGCTCGAAAAACACAAGGAGCAAAAGATGCTATGTAAGACTGGTTTTTACTGTAAATTTTCTGAATTCCGTCCCATACCGTACTCCCAAGCTTCTCTTCCACCAAGTCTGTCAACATGGTATATTTTCCAATTCCATCTCTGGCATCCTGTGCTGCACAGATAGCATCACGACCTATATGATAACCGCTGCCCCCCTTATCCAGCAGGTATCCTCTGCCTCCAAAGTGCCGCAGTTCTCCTTTTCGATTCGCATAAACAATGATTCCTGTACTACAAATAGCCGCCACACATTGCTCCAAGTTTTTCCCACAGCCAATCACATTGAAAACATCATTTTCGCATTGTAAGCGGATATTGGAATATTTTTCCTGTAGCATCTTTTTAATTCTTGCTGTATTATTCCCGGAGTCCAAACCAGCCGCTCCCACAAAAATCCCATAGATTCTACCAGTCATTTTGTTCAATGTATCTATTCCTGTTTCCAGAGTGTTTATGGCATTTTCCATTCCCAGAGTATTAGGATTGCACCCCTCCAAAAGCAAACGATGGTGTATTTTTCCACTCTCCGAGAACAATACGAACTCCGTTTTGTTTCCGCTTCCATCAATACCGATCAGCATTCTCTCCCGATCCTCTGCCTGTCCAATCAGTTCATCCACCGACACCCCCAGGATTTCTGCAATCGCGCACAAATTTTCAATACTTGGGCATGTCTGTCCACACTCCCATTTAGAAACTGCCTGAGAGCTGACGGAAAGTTTCTCCGCAAACTCATACTGATTCCATCCCTTTTCATTACGGCAGTTCTTAATATTCTCTGCCATAGTCATGATACTAAACATTTAGGTACTCTCCCTTTTATTTTATGATATAAACCGTCAGTTGTTTTTTCAAGCATTTATCAGTTGTGTTGTTGTTTTTCAAAACAACCATTAGTTGTTTTCTTCGCATATTTTTCCTGAAAGACAAAACCGCGCCACTCAGATAAAGCAGCGCGATTTTGTAAAGGTTGTTTTCTTTTTATGGTTTTATAGCAGTTTACCGCTCACTGCTTCGCTTGTTCTGGCTTTGTTTTCATTACATAGATTGTAATGGTGAATATAATACTGAAGATATAAAATATCCAACAAATACAATTGCACAATAGATGTGGATGATGCTCCGCCGTCCAACGGTCCCTCATTCGATCCGCATTGCAGCACAACATCTGCCTGCGCCGCCAATTTAGATTTAGCAAATCGAGTAATCACAATGGATTTACATCCATTTTCCTTTATAAGATTATGTATTTCTATCATGTCCTTCGTTGCACCTGAATAAGAAAAGAAAATTGCCAGATCCCGGCTCTCCATTAGCGCTGCTGCCATAAACTGCATATGGCAATCCGACACATACGCAACATTAGGTAAAATTCGCATAAATTTGTGATAGGCCTCCAGTGCTATAACCCCCGAAGATCCCATTCCGAAGAAATGAATTCGTCTCGCGGAAGCAATTAAATCTGTTGCTCTGACTACCTGGTCAAAATCCAGTATGCTAAATGTTTCATTCAAAGCAGCAATATCCATAGCAAGTGCTTTCTGACAGACAATTTTTGCATCATCCTCCGTTTTTATATTTCCCATCAGCAACGTGCGCTCTTCATCACTGTTTCCTGCCACCTGTTGCGCCAAAAGCATTTTAAACTCCTGATATCCATTTGTCTTCAATGCTTTGCAAAACCGAAATACCGTTGTGTCTCCCACACCGCAAAGTTCTGCCAGATCCGTAATGGATGTATACAAAACTTTTTGCGGATTTTCAAACACATAGTCTGCCACCTTTTTTTCCGACTTTGTAAATGAATCATATAGTTGCCTAATTCTTTCAAATAGTTTTTGCTCTGGCATTTCCCTTTCTTCCCTCATTTCTACAATGTAAAAGTAATGCATCCCTTCAGTTAATTACCATAATATTATAGCAGAATATTACAAATAATTGTACACATTTGTCTTATATATTACTATTAATAATAGATTTTAATTGTTTTTATCTCAAAGGGAGTAAAGTGTAATGAAATATCCTGTTTTTCCGCAATTATCCGTTTTGTTTCCTCCAACATATTGACCTCTTCCACTGCCTTTACCGGGAATGAAAAATGTACCCTCTCAGTCACATCGGCCCCTTCTGCTTCATACAGCCTGAAAATAACTGCTTTTTCTCCGTTTTCTGCAGGTTTAACAGTCTCTGCCAGCACACAATCGCATTCCAGATTAATCAGGCTTTCCATAGGAAGAACTCCATTCACCTGTAACGGTCTGTAATTAAATTCATATGCCGGATAGATTACATTTTGCGCACTGAACTCTCCAATGTGCGGCAGGAAACCATAACTGCACCTGTGTATTCCCTTATCTCCCCGATCATCCGGTCGGTTTCCACCCTTGTGCAGAGACAGATGCATGTTTCCCTCTTCTATACTGATTCCGTATTTGCAGTCATTTAAAATTGCCACTCCATAACGCATCTCTGACAGATCCGTATATTTATAATTAGATACTTCAAAACGTGCCTTATCAATATCCGTATTCCGATGCGTTCCCCGTTTCATATAGCCGAATTGAATTTCACAACGTGCCGTATCCGTAAATAAATTTGTGTCAAATGCAGTCTTTAAGAAGCGGTGATCTTCCTGCCAGTTTATCACAGTATCGAAACGGATCAGCGGATGATCCGCATAGACAATCATATCCTGAATCACAGTGGATTTTCCCGTAAGTTGATAATGGCTTCGAATACGACATTCTACAGCACCTTCGCTTATCATTTGGCGATTCAGTAATACTGCATTGTCCTGCCACTTATTTTTAATATCTGCATCCAAATCCCAACTGTCATATATGAGTGGAACATCCTCTGCAATCAGAAAAGTATTCAGTGCATAACTTTCTCCGCAGATCTCTCTCCCGTTTCGACGGTCTATAAAAGATTTGATATAACCTCTTTCATTAAATGACATCTCTGCAAAAGGCGTGGTCAAAGCATCTCCACGATATTCAAACGCACTGGTTTCACTTACTTTACCTGCTTTCATCTTCAGCACAACGGATCCAAACGCCGGAATTTTCACACCGGCAACGGCCAATTTGCAATGTCCTTCTATATCGCTGATCATCTGCTGTTTATAATCTCCATCAGCGATCATTCCCTGCTGTACGTCCAGGTATAGTACATCATTGCGGTCAAAGGATAACGTATTGGCAACTGTGATTGCTCTGTCATCTGCTTTTGTCAGATCTCCGGTTACATCTCTTAAAAGCTTTCCGGTCTGTGCGATTACGCTCTCTACTTCTTCGATTGCCTCATCATGTGCCTGAGGAATACAGGTTCCCGGAAGAATGTCATGAAACTGATTTTTCAGCAATTTTTTCATCAGCTTACGAATTTCTGCATTCCGCGAAATTTCATTTTTTTGTAATGCTTTACGTACCGTGAAATATTCCAGATCATGCAACGCAATTTCTGCCCGTCGGTTATTTCTTTTGATTGTATGCTGATTGGTCAATGTTCCACGATGTAATTCCAAATACAATTCACCATTATAGACAGATGGTTCAAATAAAGAGTTCTCTAACTTCTGCATAAAATTGCTTACGGAAATATGCTCCATGCCAGGCAATCCCAGAATGTTTTTCTCTTTACGAGCCATCTCAATCATTTCAAACATAGGTCCGCCACCGCCGTCACCATGTCCGTAAGCAATAAGTTTCCTGTCGGTTACCACTTTTTCCTTAACAGATTCTGCACCATCCTGCAGCATACATTCTGCCAGTGTCCGGGGATCCGGCCATGCGTGAATTTTATTGAAATGCACCAGAACCCTGCTTCCATCAATCCCTCTCCAGTAGAATGTGTCATAGGGGAATTGATTCGTATCATTCCAACTCAACTTAGTCGTAAGGAAATACTTCACTCCACATTCCAACATAATCTGAGGCAATGCAGCACTATATCCAAATGTATCCGGCAGCCAGAAAGTATCCGCCCGATAATCGAATTCCCTTTGTAAAAATTGCTGACCGATCAAAAACTGTCTTATGATAGATTCCCCGGAAGGAATATTGCAATCGCATTCTATAAATACAGCTCCATTTGGTTCATACCGACCTTCTTTTACATAGCTTTGGATTTTTTCAAACAACTCCGGATAATAATCTCTCATTATTTCACTATGATAGGTAGAGCTTTGTATAAATCTATACTCCGGATATTCTTCCATAAATGCAATCTGATTGGAATAGGTACGGGCACATTTCTTTTTTGTCTCTTCTACTGTCCACAACCATGCAGTATCCATATGGGAATGCCCGACAATTCCGGCAAACGGTCCAGGCTCTGCATTTTTCTTTTCCAATTCTGTTCGCAGGAACGGCGCCGCCTGCCGGAGAGCTTTTCGAAAAGTCTCCTTATTGATCTGTTCTGCATCATAATAAACAATATCATGTACCTGGAGCAATGCTTTTATCAGTTCCGCTCTGCGAAAACTTTCCTTCGGCAGCACTTCTACCATCTGATTCACAATTTTCAAATCAAAATAAAAGTCACAAATTTCTCTGTCCTTGCGGCAGATATCTACGCCATTATAACTGTATTTGAAATCAGGAACAGGATCTGTTTGGAACGGCATAGTTCCCTTCACATAATGGTTTGCATAATATTCCAGTGCAATCTCTATCCGTTGTCCACTCCCGGCATTTGAGACCAGATGATCACAGTAATGATTGCCGTGTGTATTGCATGCGATTTTGGACGCAAAGTTTCCATGCGGTACCCCGTTCACCCATAACAGACCTTCATATCCTCCTATATGAGGATAAATATATAAAGTCTCTCCACATAATCGCTGTGGAACAACGTAATTGCTTCGATACCAGCAATAGGTTCCCTCCCCTTCCCATGTGTCCCCTCTGCTTGTCTTCCGAAATAGGGCAGTCTCCGGAATCCTGTCCAGTACTTTCTCTGTCTGATAACTGCTTACCTCGCTGAGTTCATCAACTTTTTCAAACAGTTCCGGCTCCAGCATTTCCTCCATTCGTTTTAATTTATTCAAGATTCTGTCTATTTGCCTGTCTGTATACATTTACTGCTCCTTCAAAGCAACCATAAAGTGTTTCGTGATTTCCATCGGTCTGGTAATTGCAGTTCCAATTACTGCCGCATACGCCCCGCAATCCATTACCTTCTGCAGTTGTTCAGGATACCAGATACCGCCTTCTGCAATTATCGGAATATTCAGTTTTCCGCACATCTCTTCCAACATATTATAATCCGGAATCGAAATTCCTTTTGTCTCCTGTGTATACCCGCGAAGCGTAGTCCCCGCAAAATCAAAACCCAATTGTCTGGCTCTTTCTGCATCTTCATAGCAGGAACAATCTGCCATAAATAATTGATCCGGATATTTTTCTCTTACCTGTGCAAAAAAAGTATTCAAATCTACTCCACCCGGTCTGCGTCTGTTCGTTGCGTCCATTGCTATAATTTCCGCTCCGCTATTCACAAGTTCATCCACGCATTCCAATGTCGGCGTAATATAGATCTCACTGTCTTCGTAATCTCTTTTGATAATACCTATCACCGGTAAATCAACCACTTTTTTTATTTCTATAATATCTTCTGTAGAGTTTGCACGAATTCCGGCTGCTCCTCCCAATGCTGCTGCATATGCCATACGCGACATAATATAGGAACTATGCAGCGGCTCATTTTTCAGTGCCTGACAGGATACAATCAAACCACCCTTTATCCGGTCTACTATTTCTTTTTTTGATTTCATGATTCCCTCCGTAATTATTGGTACGAAATTTTTATTTCCACCTCAAACATTCTTTTCCACGGCATCCTAACTTTCTCAATGCATATATGATTACTACACGACGCAAGATAATTTTCTTTAAAATTTTCAAGTTCTTCTTTTACGATTTTGCTGACAATGCCCTCTGTATCCTTTACATCGAAATAGTTCATATACAATTGTGGCAGTCTTTCCTCTGTTACTTTTTTCCGAACAACAGAACAGTATCCTATATCTTCCAAGTACCTCAGCATTAGAAAGTTTCTATGTGCTTTGTCCTCTCCGCAATAAAGATACTTGACCCCTTGCGCAATTGCTGTTCCGATGGTATTGGAGGAAGTATTCCATCCGGCATAACCCGCCAGAGACAGTAATAGTCCTCGCTCTTCTATTCCTGTTAAAAGATCCAGTTCCCCTCCGTTGGCATAGGCATTGTCAGCCACAGTAACCGGGATTCTCTGCTTTACGTAATATGTAAGCGACTCGATAAATTCTGGCAATGTTCTTTCCACATCATATTCCCTCGTTGTTACCGGTTGTTCATTTGCCTCCTGCATATGATCTCCGGGAGTATTTAATGCCAAAATAAAGTCTGCTTCCTCTTCGCCTGTCACAATATGGCATCCAGCTGCCATCAAATGATATTTCACTGTTTCTCCCAACGGTCTGTCCTCATATAACGGAATCACATAGGGGGCTTTTACCGATGCATACTTCAGGTATACTTTAGGGACTTTTTGCTGTAATTCATTCACCACCCGTGAGAGAAGCGTCAATTCAATTTCATCCGCTCCGGGATAGAGCAATACGCTATTTTCAATTTTTAAGTACCGCATCTGTTTTCTTACGGTGATCTGGTCTTTGGCTGTATATCCATAGGGCGCGGAATCATCCTGCGGAATTATGAGAAAATCTATTATTCCCTCCTTTACATATTCCAATGTCCGCAGATTGAAATCTAAATTGAATTTTCTTCTATCCAAATAATCTGTTAAAGCTTCTTCCGGAATCTCTTTTAGAAGGCTTTGCTCATCATATTCACAGACAATTTCCAATTCTTTCTTTTGCTGACAGACTCCCAACTGATGAATCTGTGCACCACAGATGCCATAATAATCCGGTTCTTCATCCGCAGATGAATATCCGGGGCATCTCATGATACATTGAAATGCCATGATCTTCAGATTTGGATTTTCTTTTTTTAATTCCCGCAAAAGTTGCAATTGCTTTTGAACATCCTCTTCCTTCCTGTGATGAAGTCTGGAAGGAATTAATCCACCGTACAGCAAAGTATCCATTGCAATAATTGCATACCCAGCATCTTTGCATTCTTTTTTCAAAAAATCTGCAACTTCGACAACATCTGCAGGTTTTTTTTTCTGTCCGAGTCTATTCGGAAGTACCAGTTGTATATCGGTTCCCTGATATAGAAGCTGCGGGAAATTATAATTACACGGTCTCTCATCCAAAGGAATCAAAACTATTTTAGCCTGGTTCATTTTTAATCTTATACCTCCATTTTGCTAAAATCCCAATGTAACTGTACGCCTTTTTCTGTCAATAACCGTTGGAACTCACCCATGTGATATTCGAGCAGTTGTACCAGGGAAATATTTCGATTCATACAATAAGCAGCCATATATCCTGCCACTTCACCGACATTCCACTCCACCGGATGTAGTCTGTAACATCCACTTGTGAGGTGCGTACAGCCAATATTCTTACAAGCCGGAATCAGATTATGTATTCTCTTCGGTATCATGGACGACATCGGAATTTCAAACGGATATGTCGCATCAAAAAAGCAACGGTGTGACTTCGTGGTCAAATGAATATCAATGGCATAATGTCCAACCCCTACTGAATCTTTTAATACTTGTGGCTTATCATTCATCGCTTTGCTGACATCCTGTTCACAGATCGTCTTCAAAGGAACAATGCGTCTTGACTCCCTGATATATGCTGCTTTGGCAAGACCATCCGTGGTTCCCATAATATCCGGTCGCAGTTTCACTGCATAACCTCTTCCTCCATCCCTTCTGGGCGCATCATTTTGCAGCCAATATACCACGCATAATGTTAATTGCTTTGACAATTCTACATTTTCGTCTGCATCTTCACAATCAAAAATATTCCCAAGATAAAAATCATTTTGCGGCCAGTTAAGTAACGATACTTCTTTTCTGCCATCTATGTAATTTGCTGTATCTATGATCCTTCTATAGCTCCACAGTCCCAGTGGTTTCGTAATCAGTTCATTATCAAACATTGCCATTTCCACTTTTCTGTGTGTTGCTGCATCCACCATATACCAGCTTAACAGTTTATTGTCATCATACGGCACCACAAGTCGTTGAAAGAAATCATACTTTTCCGGTTTTTCGATTTTATACTCCCCTTCCGGATTCAGTTCCAGTGCTGCCACCCAGGTAACAGGCTGCATGTCCTGTGGATCTGCAACTTCAGGTGCATGCGGTTCTCCTGTCTCGGCTTGTGCCTCTGCTCCGGAACGATACTCCGCTCCGACCACCGGTAATAAATCTCCGCAATCCGTTCCATCCAAAAACCACTTTGCTTCAATCGTTGTTCTTTCCTTTGTCAGGGTATGTTCTACTACCACATTTTGGATCACATCTCCGCATACCGAGGCATCTACCGCTTTTGTGTAATAATCTACTTTCACGAGTTCCTGCTGAATATACGGTGCCAGCATTTCTTCCAGAATTTTCAATGCCACCTTGGGTTCATGAGCAACTCTGGATACCCATGAATTTCCCGGACAAAAAACTTCTTTTCTGCGAACTTCTTCTTTCAATTCCGGAATTGCTCTGTAATAATCCCTCACAGTTTTCCTGTAATCCATGTATCTTTTGGTTGCACCGAAAGATTCGATCCACGGATGCTCGTCTGGCGGAACTGCCTGACTGGTCAGCTGTCCGCCGATCCAGTCTGTTTCCTCACACAGATATACACGCTTGCCCATACTCGCTGCACTGATTGCCGCCTGCACCCCGCCAAGGCTTCCTCCTATAACTGCTATATCGTATTGCATAATATTCTCCCTATTATTCTATTTTTCCAATCTGTCA
>DJEP01000024.1 GCA_002431915.1 Lachnospiraceae bacterium UBA5895
CTGCTGGACGGAACGGAAGCCAGGGCGGGAACCCTGTTTCTGGATTACTGCAATCAGGGAGATTTTACAGATTGGAATACCATCGTCTATGGACACCATATGAAGAACGGAAGCATGTTTGCATCCCTGATGAATTATCAGAACCAGAGCTATTATGAGGAGCATCCGGTGATGTATCTGTACCTTCCGGAACACCGATACCGTTTGGAGCTGATTGCCGGGTATACTACCGGAACGGAAGATCCGGTCTATACAATTCCGGAAACTCCGGAAGAAAAGCAGCAGCTAGCGGAATCTGTGATGCGGAAATCTGATTTTAAGACTACGGCGAACGTAGAGGAAGAGGATCGTCTGGTAACACTTTCTACCTGCTCCTATAGTTATGACGATGCCAGATATGTGGTAATAGCAAAAATTGCAGAAGAAAAATAAAAAAATACTTGCATCGTACACCGATGTACGGTGTATAAAGAAACAGGGAAGTATTTCGGATGAAATACGTTAAAAGGACGAAACCAACGGAAAACGCCGGGTTCGTCCTTTTTTGCAGAAAAATTCTCAAAAACGGAGAAAGATATGTTATAATCGTAATATCTTTTTTAGTACGGAGGATAAGTCTATGGAAAAATCAAAGGTATATTTTACAGATTTCAGGACCCGTCTGGGAGAGGGACTTCCCAGTAAGTTAAAGCGTCTGATGAAGGCGGCGGGGATTCAGGATATTGATATGGATCATAAATTCGTTGCCATCAAGATGCACTTCGGCGAGCTGGGCAATCTGGGATATCTGCGCCCCAACTATGCGAAGGCAGTGGCAGATACGGTAAAGGAACTGGGAGGAATTCCTTTTCTGACCGACTGCAATACCCTGTATCCCGGCAGCCGAAAAAATGCCATCGAGCATATGTACTGCGCCTGGGAGAACGGTTTCACACCACTGACGGTAGGATGTCCTGTGATCATCGGTGACGGCTTGAAGGGAACGGATGATATCGAGGTGCCGGTAGAGGGAGGCGAATATGTGAAAAACGCCAAAATCGGCCGGACCATCATGGATGCGGATGTGTTTATCTCTCTGAATCATTTCAAGGGCCATGAGATGGCAGGCTTCGGCGGTGCCATTAAAAATATCGGTATGGGCTGCGGCTCCAGAGCGGGTAAAATGGAGCAGCATGCGCAGGGCAAACCGGAGATCGACGAGAATCTGTGCCGCGGCTGCAAACGATGCATGAGAGAATGTGCCAACGATGGCCTGGTATATGATGAGACCACCCACAAGATGCATATTGATCATGACAAATGTCTTGGCTGCGGACGCTGTATCGGTGCCTGCAACTTTGATGCTATCCACAGCGGTTTTGATGCGGCAACAAAAGATTTCAACTGCCGTATGGCAGAATATGCGAAGGCCGTAGTGGACGGACGACCGAACTTCCACATTTCACTGGTAGTGGATGTGACTCCCAACTGTGACTGTCACAGTGAAAATGATGTTCCCATTCTGCCCAATATCGGCATGTTTGCTTCCTTCGACCCTCTGGCACTGGATCAGGCCTGTGTGGATGCCTGCCTGAAGCAGACCCCGCTGCCGAATACCCAGCTGACGGATGCCATGGCAAAAGAGGGATTCTGTGATCATCACGATCATTTTGAGAATACCACGCCCAACGCGGAGTACAAAACATGTCTGGAGCATGCGGAGAAGATCGGTATCGGCAGCAGGGAGTACGAACTTATTGTGATGAAGTAGTTACGATTTCGAGAGCCTGAAAAGCGAAGAAACCGTTTATAAAGTAATTTCAGAAAGGATGAAGCTATGCGTCCCATGGTAAGCATCATTGTTCCGGTATATAATGCGGAGCAATATTTACGACGCTGTGTCGACAGTATTTTGAATCAGGAATATACGGATTTTGAATTACTGCTGGTCAATGACGGCAGTACGGATGCTTCCGGCAGTATTTGTGAAGAGTACAGAGACAAAGATCCCAGAGTCATTGTGATCCAGAAGGAGAACACGGGGGTATCCGACAGCAGAAATCAGGCCCTTAACCGTGCCCGGGGAAAATATCTGCAGTTCCTGGACAGTGACGACTGGATCACACCGGATGCCACCAGACTGTTCGTGCGGGCGGCGGAGGAATACGGCTGTGATATGGTCATCTCGGACTTCTACCGTGTGGTGGGGGAGCGTCTGTCTCCCAAGGGTGATATCGAGGAAGAAGGTGTACTCACCAGAGAGGAATTCGCGGCACATATGATGGAGAATCCGGCGGATTTCTACTACGGTGTGCTGTGGAACAAGCTGTATCGCAGAGATCTGGTGGAGGAGCATCATCTTCGCATGGATACGGACATCAGCTGGTGCGAGGATTTTATGTTCAATCTGGAATATATCCGGTATGCGAAAGTATTCTATGCGCTGCATGCGCCGATTTATTATTATGTAAAGCGCAAGGGATCCCTGGCCAGTCAGGGAATCAATATCTCCAGGACGGTGAAGATGAAGCTGAATGTCTTCGAATATTATAACAACTTCTACAAGCATGTCCTGGAAGAGGAGGATTATGAGAAGAACCGCCTGCAGGTGTACCGTTTCTTCATTGATGCGGCGGGGGACGGAACCGTCCCGCCTCCGATATTGCCGGGATCTAAGAAGCTGGGAGACGAGAGAGTCTTTGTCAATACGGAAATCTTACAGGCGGAAGGACCGGCCGGAGACGACTACCGCAAGCGAAAGCTCCTGGAACATTATCTGGAACCGGTAGCTTTGAAGGGAGATCTGAAGGTGTCGGATGTCCGGCTGCTACTGTGCCTGTGTGAAAAACATGAGTGGGACAGCAGAAAAGAGCTTGCTGATTTCGCCGGAATCTCCCGGACGAATCTCACCAGCGGACTGCAGCGTCTGAATATGAAGGGATTTCTGAAGGTAGAAGATGTGAAGGAGCCGAAGACGTCCCGGAAGGATAAGGCAGCCGGTAAAAATAAAAAGAAGGCAGCAGAGATGGCAGAGCCGAAGCGGAAGGAACACAGGGAAAAATTAGCTGTGACGATCCTGCCGGCAGCGGATGCGGTGATGAAGGAACTGGAGCTGGCACAGCGGGATTATGATGAGGCCAGATTTTCCGGATTCACAGAGGAAGAACTCATAAAGTATGCCGATCTGTCCGAGAAGATAAAGGAGAATACAAAGAGGATTCTGGGATAAAATATTCCGAACCATATTCGTAAAATCGCTCTTACGAGTTTTCCTTTTACTCATATGGTTTACTTCGCCCTATAAATATCACTCAATATTCTTACGAATACGAGCATTCGACGTATACTGGGTGATATTTACATGGCTCGGAATATTTTATATTTTGTTAATTGACATCGCCCCTTTCAAAAAGTTATGATAGAAAAGTATTCGAAAATGTGAGGGGAAGGACGGTATTTGGATGAAGAAAAACGAAGAGTATATGTTGGAACATGCCGGATTGTGCAGAGCGGCAGATAGATTAGAACCGCAGATGTTCGACGAGTATGGCGTACAGAGGGGACTGCGTGATAAGAACGGTAACGGTGTAGTCGCCGGTCTTACCAATATCTCCCGGATTGAATCCTTCAAAATGGAGGACGGCAAAAAGGTTCCCTGTGAGGGTAAGCTGTGGTACCGTGGTTATGACTGCATTGAGCTGGTCAACGGATTCCGCGGAGATCATTTCGGATTTGAAGAAGTGGCGTATCTCCTTTTGTTCGGTAAGCTGCCCAACAGAGAGGAACTGAAACATTTTAACGATATTCTTGCTTCCAGTAGGACATTACCTACGAACTTCACCAGAGATGTCATCATGAAAGCGCCCAGCAGTGATATCATGAACTCACTGACCAGGAGTGTTCTGACATTAGCTTCCTATGATAAAAATTGCAGTGATACTTCCATTGAAAATGTACTCAGACAGTGTCTGGGACTGATTGCCGTATTCCCGATGCTGGCTGTCTACGGATATCATGCTTACAATCATTACTCCAATGATGAGAGTATGTACATACACCGTCCGCAGAAAAAGTTGTCCACGGCGGAGAACCTGTTAATGATGCTGCGCCCGGACAAACAATACACGGAACTGGAGGCCAGAGTACTGGATACCGCATTGGTGCTGCATATGGAGCACGGCGGCGGTAACAACTCCACGTTCACCACCAGAGTCGTAACTTCTTCCGGATCCGATACTTATTCTGTCATCGCGGCAGCACTTTCCTCCCTGAAGGGACCCAAGCACGGCGGTGCCAATATCAAAGTCGTAGAGATGATGCGGGATATTGAGGCGCATGTCTCCGACTGGACCGATGAGGATGCCGTAAGAGCTTATCTGAACAAGATTCTGGGCAAAGAAGCTTTTGACGGTAAGGGACTGATCTATGGTATGGGTCATGCGGTTTACTCCCTGTCCGATCCCAGAGCACAGGTATTCAAGAGCTTCGTGGAGAAACTGGCAGTAGCCAAGGGCAGAGACAAGGATTTCGCATTGTATTCCATGATCGAGCGGATCGCACCGGAAGTCATCTCCCAGAAGTCCAGAATCTATAAGGGCGTCAGCGCCAATGTGGATTTCTACAGCGGATTCGTATACAGCATGCTGGAGATCCCGCTGGAGTTATATACACCGATTTTTGCCATTGCCAGAATTGTGGGATGGAGTGCACATCGTATTGAAGAATTGATCAACATGGATAAGATCATCCGTCCCGCTTATAAGAGCGTGATGAAGGAACTGGAATATGTTCCGCTGGATCAAAGATAAGGACATGAAATAAGGACTGCGTATTTTGCGCAGTCCTTTGCTGAATGTTATACCGGTCAGGAATAGATCTTGCAGATAATGGATACGATTTCTTCAGCAGATTCCATGGAATTTTCCATGATCCAGGTGACGTAGATATTGTAGAGGGAACCGGAGAACGCACGAAGCGTGTAATAGAAATCCCGGCCTTTATCTTCCGTATAATAGGTATCGAGGATATAACTGTCCAGGGCCTGAAGCAGCAGATGCCCCAGACCTGTTTTCACCAGACAGGCAATGAATGCTCTGTAGTAATCAAAGTATTCATAGCAGTGCAGCATGTTGCGGTAGTCGTTATAATTGCCTTTATCAGTCCAGGCAGCCACATCCTGTCGATAAGCTTCTACCAGATCATCCAGATAACTGCTGAAGATCTCATCCATGGAATGATAATTGCGGTAATAAGTCATGCGGGAGACTCCGGCGCATTCCGTCAGTTCCGTGATGGTAATATTGGACAGGGATTTGGTCTGAAGCAGCTGGATCAGAGCCTGTACCATACAATCCCTGGAAAACGGGTTGGACTTTTTCGTGGACACGATGGATCACCTTCTTAATGATTTCTTCTTAATGATGTAACTATTCAGAACCCCATTCGCAAAAGCGCCTCTATGAGGCTTCCTTGGAGAACAGGTCTGCTTGTTCTCTGCTCATTGTGGTTACTTCGCCATATAAATCATATCAAATGTTCTTACGAATGCAAGCATTCGACGTACATGTTGACATGATTTGCATGGTTCTGAATAGTTACCATATAATTATATAAAACGTAACACAATCCGGCAAAATACGCAAGGAAAGTTCCTCGTGGAAAGGAGCGGCATATGGCGGGAACAGTAATCGAATATTTAAAAAAATACGGAGATATCTCATTTCGGGAGAAGCCGTTGAATGATGTGGACAGCCTGGCCTTATGCCAGCTCTCATATCTGAAATTCGACGGCATGGTCAGTGATGTGAGGCACAACGGTCCGTCGGTGACGCTGTGGGAGATATCGGAACGCCCGGATGTGGACCGGCTGTTCGGGGATGTGCGTTTTGAGAAGGAGAACCGGGCGCTGTTCGAAGGACTGCTGAGCGGCAGCCGTTTCCGGAATATGAAGTTAAATTGTTATATCAATCTGGTGGAAAAAGAATGGGAGACACAGTTCTCGGCGATTACTTTTATCTTGGATGACGGAACTCTGTTCCTGGCGTTCCGCGGCACGGATGAGACCATCATAGGGTGGAAGGAAGACTTTAATATGGCATTCTTAAGTCCGGTACCGGGTCAGGAATACAGTGTCAAATATGTAAATATGGTCACCGGATGGCTGCATCATCCCTTTTATATCGGAGGACATTCCAAGGGCGGCAACCTGGCGGTGTACAGCGCCATGAAGTGTGCACCCTTTGTACAGAAGCGGATTCAGAAGATCTACAGCCTGGACGGTCCCGGATTCCGGCCGGAAGTACTGAAGGAATGTCATTATGATGCTATCAAGGATAAGGTGGTGAAGATTCTGCCGCATTCCTCCATGATCGGTATGATCTTCGAACGGGATATTCATTATCGTGTAGTGGAGAGCAACAGCCACGGCCTGCTGCAGCACGATCCTTTTTCCTGGCTGGTGGAGGAGGATCATTTTGTGGATGTGGGCGATATCTATGAGAGTCAGAAGGTCATGAATGAGGCTCTGAATGAATGGATTCTGTCGCTGAACGAAGAGCAGGTTCGTACGTTCGTAGATACACTTTATCAGGTGATTTCCGCATCACAGGCGGACGATCTCATCTCCTTTACCGCAGACTGGCGCAAAAGTATGAATGCCGTGGTGGCGGCACTGCGGGAAGTGGATGACCGGACTGCGGAGATGCTGCGGGGAATCATCCGCTCCCTGTTCGAGATCGCAAAGGTCAAGGTGAAGGAAGAACTGACAGCCACCAAAAAGGCAAAGCAGAGGCTCAGAAAAAAGAAGCGAGCAGGGAAAGCAGAGGTCTCCCCGCCTGCGCGGGAAGCCGCTCCGGATGCCACTGCAGTCCGAGAATCGGCAGCTTTTCATGCACCAAGGCTTCGGGGCAGCCATCGTCCGGACAGCACTGTATGATCTTCAAATGTTGTCCGAGCCGGTCCAGTCGCTGATGGTGGGCGCTGTTGACCTGCATTTTTATGGGAAAATACTTGAAGAGATGAGAATCTTCCACCATAATGGTATCATGAAACACATCACCGGAAGAGGAGCTGTGCAGGCGGTCTCCGGGCATATCCTGTGTGATTGTACCGCCGAAGGCGACATTGATCACCTGCATTCCTTTGCAGATACCGATTATGGGGATTCCGGCGGCAATGGCCGTGTCCAGTGCCTGGAATTGTAAAATATCCAATTCGGTATCAATATTCCGGGAGCCGTTTCTTTTCTCCCCGAAAAAAGCAGGCGTGATATCGCCTCCGCCGGGCAGAATCAGGGCATCGCAGGAGGTGACTTCCCCGGGAACCAGGGTAGTCACGATTTGTGCGGGAAGTGTGCGGAAAAATGCTTCATAATTACCTGTTTGGGATTTGCGCCCCAAAATGACTAATTTTGTCATATGATTTTCTGATACCTTATTTTTTATAGTTAATATATGCCATAAGTTTTGATTTTTGCATGGGACAAATTAGCAAAAATGTATCTTACGTTTTTGAGGAATTTGGAGTAAAATAGCAACGACCGTG
>DJEP01000023.1:0-6382 GCA_002431915.1 Lachnospiraceae bacterium UBA5895
AAATAACAGATTTATATGTTGCTGTAGGCTATAATAATCTGACCAGCTTCCGCCGCGCATTCAAGAAAAAATACGGTGTAGCCCCGAATGCACTCCGGGAATGACGGTTTATTTCTTTTCCGTTGCCTTTTTTTGCAGCACTTCCGCAAATTGATCAATTGGCACCGGTTTGGAATAGTAGTATCCCTGCTGCCAGGTGGATCCGAATTGCTCGATATAGTCGCTGACTTCCTTATTTTCAATACCCTCAATACAGGTCTCGGTGTTCGTCCTTCTGGCATAATCCACGATAGACTGCACCATGGCCTGATTCTGAGGTTTTTTCTTAATATCGCGGATAAAACTCATATCTACCTTTAATTCATCAAAAGGCAGATCCAGTGCAAGACTCAGCGAACTGTTGCCCGTCCCGAAATCATCCAGTGCAATCTTAATTCCCTGAGAATGGAAAAACTCTACCTCCCCCCGCAGGAAATTAATATCCAGATCTCTGCAGCGCTCCGTCAGTTCCAGGCAGAGTTCTTCCGGCTTTGCACCGGTCTCTTTTAAAATATTCATCACCGCACCGCGGAATTCCCTGCGCTCCAGCTGTGCCGCCGCCACATTGACATTTACAAAAAAGCCGGGCACTTCCCTGCGAAGTTTCTGTACATCCGTGAGTGCCGTCCGCAGGATCCAGTTCCCCAGATCGAAAATACAGGGATCCTGCTCCAGCCATTCCATAAACACTCCGGGAGATACCAGTCCGTAAGGTTCCAGTTCCCAACGGATCAATGCTTCCATTCCGCGGATCTTCCCCGTCTTCGTATCCGCAATCGGCTGATAAAACATCCGGAAGCCTTCAAAGTTATGGGTCGCGCACTGATGGATCACACCGATCAGTTCAAACTGGTTCTCATCACTGCCGCAGACCTCGTCATTAAAAATCACCAGCTCTCCATGGTGCTCACTGCGGGAGTGATTCAGCGCATAGGTCAGCCTGCTTCGAATCGCATTGGTTTCTTTCATATAAGGCTCGATGAAGATGGCACCGGCTGACACCTTCAGAGGAATCCTTTTTCCTTCCACTGTCATATTCTCAAAGGATTCCACAATGCTGTCATATACTTTCTGTAATTCTTCTCTTGTGATCTTTTTAAAACTGATTACAAATTTCGCACCGGACAGACGGTATACGTATCCTTTTCCCTTTAAGAGCCGAATCAACTCCTGTGCCGCACAGTTCAGAATCTTATCCGAAAAATCAGCACCGTACATCACATTGATATGGCTGAACTGATCCAGTCCGATTTTCAATAATGCCGACTGCTTACTCTCTTCCAGAAATTCTTCAATTTCACGAGTCAGTGCCGGTTCCGTATGCAATCCGGTCGTAGCATCCACTTCATCCGAAATTCCGTAATTATTGTACCTGATAACAATGACAAACGGCTTTCCCTCTTTATCATTCAACATTCTGGCTGTCGCACTGATCCGATTGTATGTGCTGCCGTCCTGTACCCGGTATTCCCAGGGTTCCTCCATATTTTTCCCGGCGACTCTCTCCCGGAATCCACGACGAAAATCCTCCAGATCATCCGGATGAATTGATCTTTTGGATTTTTCTTTTCCCCGAATGGTATAATTTTCTGTCATGCCAAAATAATCCATAGCCTTTTCAGACCACCATGTCACGCCGGTCCGCAGATTGGTTATGGAGATGTATGATTTTTTGGACAAAGAAGTAATTGCCTTCACAATATCCGGAAACAGGATATCCACTTCCGCCCAAAATTTTCCTTCATCGTATTTATTTACTACTTCGTCCTTCGTAAAGGTCCCCTCCCGGCACTTTCACTCTGTGCGCCTCAGCCTGCTACCTATAATAGGATTCACATTATCTCTGTATGAATTATATCATATCATGGAACCGTTTACGATAGTGGATTTTTTATAAATTTTCTATAAATAATTATCTTTTCTGTTGCATTTCCTGTTTTCGTGTAATATTATAACCTAAGTTTTGATACTTCATTTTTGAACTATTCATTTTTGTAGTATATATGTGATAAAGAAAGGAGCAGGCAGCATGAACTTCAACATCGAATTTGCTCAGAAACTCAATCTGACCTACAACGCTATGTGTAAGCCTCTGTGCCAGCAGTTAAAACTGCCCCAGACCGCTTTCGATATTCTCATGTTTTTCGGTAACAATCCGGAATACCGGACAGCCAGTGATGTCGTGGAGATTCGCAGGATCAAGGCGAATCTGGTATCCGTCAATGTGGATAAGCTGGTGCGGGAGGGCTATCTGGAACGCAGAGAGGCTCCGGAGGACCGCCGTAAGACGTTGCTGTTCTGCACGGAAAAAGCGCAGGATGTCATCGAGAAGGGCCGCCGGATACAGTGCACCTTTAAAGACACTCTGTTAGACGGAACCGATGAGCACAGCAAAGAAATCTTTTTCCATATGCTTCATGTCATGGAAAACAACATGGATAACATCCTGAAAGGAGAAAAGTAAAATGCAGATCCTGATTACCATTCTTGTCACCTTTTTCGCCGGCATGGGAGCCGGCCTCGGCACCGGTTTCGCGGGAATGAGTGCCGCCGCGGTTATCAGTCCCATGTTAATCACGTTCCTAGGTATGGATCCCTATATGGCTGTAGGTATCGCCCTGTCTTCCGACGTACTGGCCAGTGCGGTATCGGCTTATACCTATGCCAAGAATAAAAATATCGATATCAAAAACGGTCTGATCATGATGGGCAGTGTGTTGGTGTTCACCGTAGTTGGAAGCTATGTGTCCAGCTTGGTTCCTTCCTCCACCATGGGGAACTTCTCCGTATTCATGACGTTCCTCCTGGGTATCAAATTCATCGTCAGACCCGTTATGACCACTAAGGAAGCCATGCAGGGTGTCTCCGCAAAAAAAAGAGCCCTCCAGTCCCTGGTCTGCGGTATGCTGATTGGCATCATCTGCGGTTTCGTAGGAGCCGGCGGCGGTATGATGATGCTGCTGATCCTGACTTCCGTGCTTGGTTATGAGCTGAAGACCGCTGTAGGAACCAGTGTCTTTATCATGGCCTTTACCGCATTCACCGGTGCTGTGTCCCATTTTGCCATCGGCGGCATGCCCGACTGGACCGTATGGATCCTATGCGTTATCTTTACCCTGATCTGGGCGCGGATCGCCGCACTGTTTGCCAACAAGGCTACCCCCAAGACCCTGAACCGTGTCACCGGTGTGATCCTGGTGGTCCTGGGCATTGCAGTTATGTGTTTTAACCTATTAGCCTAGCTGATTTCCCATACCTTGTGTATTTTCCAGCGGAGTAATCGCCATATTGCTCCGCTGATTTTCTATGATCTTGCAGATCTCTTCCAGATCTTCTGCAAAATAGATCCCTTCCTGCCGTTCCGGAGAGGACAATCCCATCTCTGTCATATGTAATAATAATGTCTTCAACCCGTCATAATAGCCGTTCAGGTTATATAGAATACAGGGCGCATCCAGATGCTTTAATGACACCTTGGACATCACCTCCGCGATCTCTTCCAGTGTCCCGGTTCCACCGGGAAAAGCAATAAACGCATCGCCCAGTTCGATCATTTTCGTCTTGCGCTCTGTCATATCTTTCGTGACGATCAATTCCGTAATGGCATCGTATTGAAGTTCCGCATCAATGAAAAACTGTGGCTCCACGCCGATGACTTCTCCGCCTGCCTGCAGCACACTCTCCGCCAGTTCCCCCATGAGTCCGGATTTGGAACCGCCATATACCAGTCTGTGCCCGCTTCCACCGATCCAGATGCCAAGCTCCCGTACCGCTGTCTTAAGCGTCAGATTCTTTCCTTCATTCGCTCCCAGATATACTGTAATATTCATATTTTCCCTCCTGTCAGATTTTTGAACATTTCCGTTTCGATACGCAATATATTACGGGCATTATTTACAAAGATCGTTCCCGCACCGGTAGGTTTCAACCGGTTATGATCTCTTGAGAACAACGGCATTCCCACCATAGTCTCCACACTACGCAGGTGCCTGGAAAGTGCCGGCTGCGCTAGCAGAAATCTGTCTGCAGCCCCGGACAGACTCTCCTCTTCCACAATCGCAATCAGATATTCCAATACTTTTGTATCCAGCGTAACCTCCCGTATCCGCTGCAGTGCTGTCCCTAATGCTCTATGTGTGCTCCCGTCTACTGTCAGGCCGATGGGCATGCGAACATTTTCCAACATTTGTACCACAAACGGATCATTCGATGTCTGATATCTCATGTCCGCCAGACGTTCTTCCGCCAGCAGAACATCATTGGACTCAAATGCAACCACCGGCTGAAAACCGGCTTCCCGGAACAATTGGTCTGCCAGAATCCGGATACTGTGTTTTGTCCCCTGCAATACAAACGGTGTATCGCACAATTCCTCCAGCCGGATACTTTCCTTCTCCGCCAAAGGATTCGCTGCCGGCAGTGAAATCAATAATTCTTCATATGCAACAGGAATGTCCTCCGTATCCGTACGAAATGGTCCCGCTCCCAGCGCCAGGTCAGCGGTTCCTCGTGCAATCGCTCTCGGTTGTTCCGTCGCGTACAGTTCCACCAGCTCCAGTGATACATCGGGATAGCGCCGGGAAAACGGTTTGTAGATCTTACTGTATATCATAGCTCCCCGATTTGGCGCTGTAGCCAGACGAATTCTCTTACGGTTGCTGCCGGTCAAATTTTTCATCGTCAGGAGCATTCTGTTCTGCTGATCCAGAATCTTCTGCGCACATTCTACTACATATCGCCCTTCTTCCGTGGGTTCCAGACGTCTGTTCCGCCGTTGAAACAATGTAGTCCCAAATATCTGCCCGCATTCCGCCAGGAATTTACTCAAAGCAGACGGGGGTGACATTCAGCGCTTCCGCTGCATATGTGAGATTTCCATATTCGGCTATGGTTGTCAGATAATAATATTGCCTGGTATTCATATGTCACCTCCTGTTTTCAGTATAAAATCTTTTGTTTCTTCTGACAAGGAACTTTGAGTAAAGTGTTATAAAGAATTTGAAATCTTGAATATCGTAAATGAAAAAAAGAATTATACACTAAACTTATAAAATAAGAATTCAGAAAGGGACGGAAACAGAAATGGCATTCAAAAAGTCCGATCTGCGGAATAATATTTTATCTAAAAAAAATAGAAACTGCTCACATAGGTCCGCACCGGATAGAAGCAGTACCGGATGCTGAACATTTACTAATTTTATATAAAACAGGAGGAAAAAGAAAATGAAAATTGGTTTTATCGGACTGGGTATCATGGGAAAACCCATGGCAAAAAATCTGTTAAAAGCGGGATACACCGATCTGTTAGTTAACAATCGGAGTCAGGCTTCCGTGCAGGAACTGGTTGCTGCAGGTGCCAAAGCCGCTTCCGGACAGGAAATCGGTGCACAGTGTGATGTTGTCATTACTATGCTCCCGAACTCTCCGCAGGTAAAAGAAGTTATGCTGGGAGAAGATGGTGTGGCATCCTACATGAATCCGGGAGCCGTATTTATTGACTGCAGTTCCATCACCCCCATTGTCTCCAAAGAAATCTATACCAAGCTTCAGGAAAAAGGAATCGAAATGCTGGACGCTCCCGTCTCCGGCGGTGAACCCAAAGCGATTGACGGTACCTTAAGTTTCATGGTAGGTGGTAAACAATCTGTGTTTGACACCTATAAACCTCTTTTGGATGCCATGGGCAGCTCCGCCGTTCTCTGCGGTGACGTAGGTGCCGGCAATACCACCAAACTTGCCAATCAGATCATCGTAGCTTGTAACATCCAGGCATTGGCAGAAGCACTGACATTAGCTCAGAAAGCCGGTGTAGATCCGGAACTGGTATTCCAGGCAATCAAAGGAGGGCTTGCAGGCTCCACCGTCATGAATGCCAAGGCTCCTATGATGATCGCCGGCAATGACAAACCCGGATTTAAGATCGATCTGCATATTAAAGATCTGAACAATGTTCTCGACTGTGCCCATGCCGTTGGCGCACCGGTTCCTATGACTGCGGAAGTACAGGAAATTCTTCAGTGGCTGCACAATCATGACGGCGGTCAAAAGGACCATAGTGCCATTGCTCAATACTATGAATATCTGGCTGATATCCATATCGGTCGTTAAGGAGGCTCTCTATGAATACAGATTTTATGCGCGGGGTGGTCGTTCCTATTCTGACCGTAATCGACAAAGACGAAAAAATAGACGAAGCAGGTATGCGGGCACAGGTAGACTACGTAATCGAAGGTGGCGTATCCGGAATTCTTGCTTTCGGATCTAACGGTGAATTCTACATGGTAGAAGAAGACGAAATGGAACGTGGTCTGAAAATTATGGTCGATCAGGCAGCCGGACGGGT
>DJEP01000023.1:6528-17984 GCA_002431915.1 Lachnospiraceae bacterium UBA5895
CGGAATTATACGGTCATTTCAAAACCATTGCCGAAAGTATTCCCGACACCCCGGTTCTGTTGTATAATAATCCCGGAAGGGTTGGTTATACCATGAGCGCACAGCTGGTGGACGAATTAGCCCATAATGTTCCCAACATTGTGGGCATGAAAGATACCAGCGGAGACATCACACAAACTTCGGAGTTCATTCGCCGTACCCGGGATGTACACTTTAAAGTATTCGGCGGCAAAGACACTCTGCTCTATGCCAGTCTGTGTCACGGTGCAGTGGGCGGTGTATGCACTGCTGCCAACTTTATGCCGGAACTCATCACAGATGTATATAATAAATTTATTGCCGGTGATCTGTCCGGCAGCCTGGAGGCGCAATTTCGCCTGAATCCCGTGCGTCTGTCTATGGATGCTGCCAGTTTCCCTGTCGCAGCCAAGGATATGGCAAACCTTCGGGGACAGGCTGTTGGTGTTCCCTACCTTCCTACCCTCCCCACCCCGGAAGGTTCTGCACGCCGGGGCTTTATAAAGACTATGGCAGAAGTCGGTTTACTGTAATTTTCCGGCATCGGAGGAATCCTTTTGAAAATTATCGATTCACATATGCATTTAGTACAATATATCGCCGGAACCGGTGCAAAAGGAGAACTGAGATATTGCGGCGGCGGGCAGGGCAGATACTCTGATGGATCTGTTTGTCAGATCATACCCCCTGAGTGGAACACTGATCAAGTGACTCCCGAACGCATTTTGTCGATTATGGATACCCATAATGTTGAAAAAGCCGTCCTGTTACAGGGCGGCTATTTGGGGTTTCAAAATCTCTATAGCTATGATGCTCAGCAAAAATATCCCTCCCGCTTTCTCGCTGCAGCGGCTTATGATCCCTACAGCTATAACCGGGATGCTATTGTTCATCATTTATTTGAAGAATGCAATATCCGGGTGGTAAAGTTCGAGGTAAGTACCGGTTCCGGTCTCATGGCTAATCATCCGGTATTCCCCTTAGATAACGAGATCATGGAACGGGAAGCTTCTTTTGCCGATGAACACGGGTTGATATTCGTAATAGATATCGGAAAGCTCGGAAGTCCCAGCAGCCAGGTTCCCGCACTGAAGCGGCTGATCCTCAGACATCCGAACATGAAATTCGTCGTCTGCCATCTCTTAGCGCCCAAACAGAGCGAACTGGATAAAATGCAGCAGGGGCTGGAAGCATTGCATTTGCCTAATGTATGGTTCGACCTGGCATCCCTGCAGCATAATGTAGGTCCTGATGAACCTCCTTTTCCGGTTACCCGTAAGTTCCTTCGTTGTGCGGTGGAAACGGTAGGTGCTGATCGCTTACTGTTCGGTACCGATACCCCATCTAATTTATGCCGCTTCCACTACCGTGACATGATTGACACGATTGCCGAATTTTCTTATTTAACCGAAGAAGAAAAACAGGCTATTATGTATGAAAACGCAAAATCTGTTTTCTGGTCACATATGGTGTGATTTTAATGTAACAGCCATGTTTTATACAAGGAGAATTTTTATGAACACTGCTTTACGTCAAGATGCCGATACGATCATAGCTTCCAGTCTGAAAGCCGTACTGCCCGATGCCGCAGTCCGCCGTGCACTGGAATCCAAATCTTTCCACCCGCAGGGCGGACGGATTCTCTTAGTTGCTGTCGGAAAGGCAGCCTGGCAGATGGCACATACGGCTGTCGCCACACTGGGGCATGTAGATGAGGGCATTGTAATCACAAAATACAGGCATATCCGCGGCACGATTCCCGACGTCACCTGTTATGAAGCCGGTCATCCGGTTCCGGATGAGAACAGCTTCGCTGCCACAGAAAAAGTGCTGGCAATGGTGCAGAATCTCACTGACAAAGATACGGTTCTGTTTCTCCTCTCCGGCGGAGGAAGCGCTTTGTTTGAGAAGCCGCTGATCCCCGGCGCCGAGCTGCAGGAGATCACAAACCATCTGCTCGCCGGTGGCGCAGATATTGTGGAGATGAATACGATCCGCAAAAGGCTCTCCGCCGTCAAAGGCGGACGGTTTGCCCTTGCCTGCTCTCCGGCGAAGATATTCAGCATCGTGCTCAGTGACATTTTAGGAGATCCCCTGGATATGATTGCCAGTGGACCTGCGATACCGGACAGTTCCACCTGCGAACAGGCTGCCGCCATTGCCCGAAAATACCATCTTCCCCTGTCAGAGGCGGCGAAAGTCTGCCTGACGCAGGAGACCCCGAAGACATTAGACAATGTCACCACCCGGATCACCGGCAGTGTCAGAGAGCTGACCAGGGCTGCTGCCGATGCCTGTAGGGCGCTAGGCTATACTCCCGTTTTTCTGACCGATCGTCTCTGTTGCGAAGCGAAAGAAGCCGGAAGTTTTCTCGGATCCATTGCCCGCACACATGCCGGGCAGGGACAGAAGCTTGCTTTTATCGCCGGAGGTGAGACCATCGTTCATCTCTCCGGCAGCGGATCTGGCGGTCGTAACCAGGAGCTCGCCCTGGCGGCGGCACCGGAATTATCCGGACTTTCCCACTGCTGTGTATTTTCCATAGGCAGTGACGGCACGGACGGACCCACTGATGCCGCAGGCGGCTATACGGACGGCGATACCTGTGCTTCTCTTGCCGCGCACGGTCTGGATGTCTTCACTGTTTTACAGAATAATAATGCCTATCCTGCACTGAAAGCAGTCGATGGGCTCATCATCACAGGAGCTACCGGCACGAATGTGAATGACGTATCGGTTACGTTAATTCAGGCATAGTATTACAACTGCTGTCCGGATCCTGCTTTTACATAAGCAATAAATTCTTCCGCCACATGGGACAGGGTATGTTTTTTATTCCAGATCAGCGCATAATCCGCATGCGCATCCGGGTGCTCCACTTTACGCACACAGACATCCTTGTCCCGGATCAGAGAAGAGATGGATGCCGGGTAGATGGAGATCCCCACTCCGTGGAGGCTCAGTTCATAGGCATTCATCATATGCGCGATGCGTCCCCGGATCACCGGTGACCGCCCCGTTGCCTCGAACCATTTGTCGATCTCTCCCTTACGGGATTCTCTGGAGGGGATCAGCAGGTCGTAGGGCAACAGCTCCGCAGGTTTCACCGGGTCGTTTTCTTCCGCATACAGCGGATGCCCTTTCGGGATCACCGCCACCCAGGGCTCCTCGTAGACCGGCAGTACCTCGAATTCCTCTGTATTATAAGGCGCCGTGATCATGGCGATCTCACACAATCCCTTCGTCACACGATTATTTACATCATCCGTATTCCCGTTCCACAGATTGTACTGCACATGGGGATGCTTCTGTCCGAATCCGGCGATCCATTCCGCGAAAAGCCGGGGACCGCAGCCCTCTACCGACGCAATGTACAGCGTTCCCTGCAGTCCTTCCTTGCGTTCTCTGACATCCTCCTCCGACCGGTTCACCAGATCCAGAATCTGATTCGCATATTGCAGGAAAAGTTCTCCTTCTTCTGTCAGAGTCACCTTATGGGGCGTCCGCAGGAACAATGTCGTCCCCAGTTCCGCCTCCAGATCCTGGATCTGACGGCTTAAGGGCGGCTGCGCGATCGCCAGCTGCTCCGCTGCTTTCGTGAAGCTTTTTTCCTCAGCCACTGCCTTGAAATACCGGATATGCCGCAATTCCATCTTCCCAGTATCCTCCTTCCATGCTTTTTCCAAAAAACAGCTTAATCTTTCTATTTGCGCAACATGTTATATTTTCTTTTATTATACCTTTTAGGTATTATTATAATTCTATTATATGTATTTCACATTATAAGCGCAATATGGTAAATTATAATCATCAAAAGGAAGTCAGGCCTGACCCCTTAAACGTAACAACAAAGTCAACAGTTCATTTGTCTTGGAAAGGTTAAGGGTGAATATTATGAAGAAGATTATGGAAAAGGTTAACGCGTTTTTTGACGAGTATTACAAGAGCTTCGCTGAGAAGTTCTAAGTAACGAAGTATCCTTTATTTTATGATAGAAGTGTGTTTTTCACGCTCATATACACAGAGAAAAACAGCAGATTTGGCGGAATCTGCTGTTTTTTGTTCAGAATTCTCCACAATGTGGACAAAATACATCAATAAACGGATTGTTCATTTTTCTTATCTCCTTATCAGCACTTTATCCGCATCCAGCCCATAGGCTTCGATGCACTTTCTCAAATACGCCGGATTCGCCTGTTCGATCTTATACCTCTCGTAATACTCTCGCTCGAATTTCTCAGGAGGTGTTCCATAGCATTTATTATATTCTGTATACTTTGCTATGGTATCTGACGGGTCCAGGATCTCCAGTTTCCTGTCATGTACATAGATCCCTACGGCAACCTCTTTGCAGAATTCCTCCTCCGATACCATTTCGTCATCCCAGGGTCCTTCGTTCCACCCCGTAACCGCAATGATCAGATCCAGATAAGGAAATGCATAGAGCAGTTTATACCATTCTTCGATAAATTCCCTGACCGTGGGATATTTTTCCGTAGTTGCATTCGCCCCAATCGTTCCATCCGCATGGATCCAGCCATATCCCGTGGGATAATGATCCTCCTGAATGAGACAGTTATCAAAATTCATACATCCGATATAATCTTTGTGGTTGCGAACAACACTCACGTAAAAATTAAAAAATCTGTCCGTCCTCCGGATAATATCAAATGCCTGCTCTGCCGTTACGGGTACTCCTCTCATCCGGTAATAAGGCCTGCGGACATTTCGAACGGGATTAACTGACTCATCCCCGGCAATAACGATCTCAATTTCCGAATGCTTTTCATAAACTTCTTCCGGTATCAGCCAGACAATATCATCGTCTGCTTTATTGCTAATTTCTATGGCTCCGGAAATAATTTTTTCATATTCCCTCTCCTTCGTCTCCATATAGGTATTCCCGTATTTATCCGTATATATCGCCACTTCACAATTCTTTTTCAGATAATCAAATATCGTCATTTTCTCTTTCCTCATCTGATGTAACCGTATGTGTTTTCTGCCTCCTTCCTTATGCTACAATCATAGCATAAGAAATCTTGTAGTCATTCACTATATCTAGGGCTGCGCTTTATGTCCGCAAAAAGCCCATCGATAATTGCTCATCGATGGGCTTTTCATACTCTTATTTTTTATCAGGATTCCTTAATGATCTCCTGCAGACTTCTCGGCTCATAGTCCATCCAAGGCTTCATACATCCCACGTTGTACGCCTGTATGACACTGTCACCAATGTGACGGCAGTCGTTGTCCTTGATTTCCGCTAGACACTTTTGAAAATAATCGTCCTCCGGGCTGTTATGGGTATGTCCGTAGTGCAGAATGGTGCCGCGGCTCATGTGCTTCCAGCTAAAGATCGGGTAATGGCATAATACCAACTCATAGCTTTTCCCGGCTATGGAGTCCCGAATCTCCTTATAATCACAGACCTCTGAAAAAAGCTGTCGGTATCTGAGGTCGGACACGTCATCGTGATTGCCACGGATCAGGACCTTTTTTCCTTTCAGGATTGCCACCAGAGCGATTAGATCCTCGTTCTTACCGCGCATGCTCACATCCCCCAGGATATACACGGTATCGCCGTTATTCACCTTTTCATTCCACCGTTTTACGATCTCGGTGTGCATTTCCTCCAGATCTTGGAACGGACGGTCATCGAATCGTATCGCCGCTTCATGAAACAAATGCAGATCACTGATATAATAATTCATACTGTTCCCTCCCGCTCCACATTTGCTATTTCCCTGTCTTGATATAATAGTATGAAATTGGCATAATCATCTCTAATATCAATTCCATTTATTGTCCAACCATCATCCGGCGTCCATGATGCAATATTATTAATTGGCCCTGTTTTACTTTTACAGCTTACTAAGCTCAAACATAAAATTGCAATAACGAGTATAAATTTTCGTTTATTTATATTCTTCATAACTTGGCAGTACAGCCTCCTTTTATTGGGGATATCTTTAATATTTCTTTTTCCGTTGCATGCTTTTCCCAGTCATTTTCCGTCAATATCTCTAGCGGTAATAATCTCTGTGGACCGTTTTCATCCTCTTCATATCCCCAGGAGTATCCGCCCAGGAATTTCAGTTTATTGCCATTCATGCGGGAAGGCAGATCTACTAGATAGGTATAAGCTGTCCATTTCAAGTGTCTACACCCAGCCAAATTACAACAGGGAGCATCAAATATTTCTGCCGGATAACCATACGCAAAATATGGATTCCCTATTTCCAGATTTTCATCACTGACATCTATGGAAAGCTCTCTGTTTTCCCCATAATTTTCAATTCTTTCCACGAATTGAATAAATCCACAGGATCTCCGATAACCGGTTGCATTCATATGTTCAAAGTAACCATGCATTACCGGATAACCTATGCAACATATTTTATCTATCGAAAATTCCTGAAGGGCATCATAGCCAATAGCCTTGGGATCTGTACCTTGCGTGTATTCTACGGTGAGATTTTCTTCTATTCCATGAAGTGTAAAAGGAATTGTTACTCTGCTCTTCAGCGCGTGAAACACTTCTTCATGTGTCATTCTTTCGTTACTATTTTCTGCCAGCAAATCTGCCTCGTCTAATGCTTGTTCTACATCATAAGTATCTTTTGAGTTTTCCATGTTTTCTCCTGAATATCAATATCGCTCTCATCGGTATTCTCATTTCTGGAAACGGATCCATACAATATAATTTTAATAATATTGTATCTCTGCCTTTTATTATTCACAATAAAAAAAGAGAAACACTGCATTTCTACCGTGTTCCTCTCACTAATTAAGTATGCTGGTGGCCGGACTTGAACCGGCACGGAGTTGCCCCCGAGGGATTTTAAGTCCCTTGCGTCTGCCTATTCCGCCACACCAGCGGACGCATTGCGTTATACTTGACTGCATGGACTTACGCGCTAAGCACTGTTCCATTGAGCTCATCAACGCAACTGGATGGAGGTGGATTCGAACCACCGAAGCAATTTGCAGCAGATTTACAGTCTGTCCCCTTTGGCCACTCGGGAATCCATCCATGTCAGGCAAAGTGCCCTAACAATGTGAAATTGTAGCATATGTTCACACAAATTGCAAGATATTTTTTATTATTTTAGTGTAAAAGTTCAGCCATAGGATGACAGAAGCGACGCTTGGGTGCTCGCACTCAAAGCGTACTAACGCGACTTTGCGAATGGTGCAGGCTGAACTGCTTCAATATAGTATAGATAAAAAGGATACTGTGACAGCTGCATCTGCCCGTAATCGGTCACTTGATATCCATCCTGCTGTAATCCGGCAACAGCCTCATCACTCATGGCATCCGGTGTAAAGTACCAGAATCTGTCGGATTCTGCCTGGTCGTAATCACCGTTTACGATCTCATTATTGGGATAATAATAATACAGTACCGTCCATCCCAGGTGTTTCACGCCATTGGTGACCATCTGCGTATCCGGATCGGGCGTACCGATGAGATCCAGGGTCTTATCGGTCTCTACCTTCTGCTGTTCATAACTGTCGTAGCATTCCCGGTAATTCTGCATTCCCATGCCGAACATCACCAAAAGTAACAACACAAGCAGCACTCTGACCGAGAGTTCCAGCCCCTTCCAGGACCGATTCTCCAGTTCCTTCACCTGCTCCAGCAGACGGCTGCTGCCGATGACCAGCATTAGAATCGCCACCGCACTCAGCGGATACAGATATCTCTGCGCCAGCATCGGTGCCATTACGACGCTCAGCAGATAAGCAAACGCCAGCGTTCCCAGGATCGTGCACGTGCCAACAACCATCGCATACGTCTTGTCAGACCATCTCTTCACCGACGGTTTCTGCAGGCGGACACCCTCTTCTCCCATGGAAAACAGGGAAGAATCCGCCGCTAGCGTCACTATCAGCAGTACTAACAGCAGCGGAAATACGATCACATTCATTCTTCTGCCACCCATGACGATCTCCAGGCTCTTATCCAGCCCCAGGATCTCCGTCATCCACCAGCTTCCGCTGACGGTCCGAAGCCCCGCATAGAGGAAATACAGCCAGGGCGCATAGCCGACGAAAAAGGCGACGATCGCCAGCACACCCTTTTTCCAAGTCTTGCCGCGATATTTGATCCATACTGCCACGCCGGTGAAAAACATCATGATGCCAACCGCTACCAATGCGTAATAATGGGAATATGCCGCAGCCAGTGCCCACAGCACCATTCCGACCCAGGTCTTCCTGCTGCCGTTGGCAATAACCCGGTAAGAGCAGTAAAAACAGCCCATGACGCACAAAAATGCGAGCGCATACATACGCACTTCCAGGTTATATTCCAGGCACGCCTGTCCCAGACCGGAAATCATCACGAAAAACGCAACAGGCAACATGCCGAAATGCTTCCGCACCACGGTCAGCGCCAGCACCAGTCCAATGACAAAAGGTACCAGGGATGCCAGATGGAATACCGGCACACTGAATCCGAACAGCGTTCCAAACAATTTCAGCCAGTAATAATACAGCGGCGGATGATTATCCCAGTAATACATTACCTGGAGGATACCACCGACGCTCTTCTGTGCTGTATTGGCGGAAAATGCCTCATCACCCCACAGCACGCGGTCGGACATCATACTGAAATTCAGGTACACCATAAAAGCTGTGGCTGCCAGCATCACTGCCGGTGCTATGTATCTGCAGATATGCTTCCAGGCTTTGCTGTCCGCGATTTTCCCGAATACCTTCCGGATCTTCTCATGTTTGCCGGCTTTCGCCTCCTCCACGAACAGTTCGCAGATGGTATACGCCAGCATAATGCAGATCTCCAGGATTAGCACTTTCACCGCATATTCCCTGGATTCTATGAGTTTCCTCCAAATCGTATTGTCGTCACTACCGGTCAGGGAAAGCAGCACCCAGGGTACAAAAAACATGATCATCAGGCAGGATGCGTAACGAAGAACATATTCTCCCTTACTGCCGGTCACTGTCTTCCCGGCATTTCCGTTATTTTTTAAAACATATTGCCGCCAGATCCCTAAGGATACCAGCGGCAACAGCAAGGTTATGATGATGGTAAACATCTAAAATCCTCTCTGTCTTTCGTAAGCTATTACTTATTTTATACATTATTCCTGCACGAATTTCAGGATCGTTGCGGAAGTCTGGGGCATCTCAATCAGGATCTTGCCTGCCTTGATCTCATACTCCGCGCCTTCCATGCAATATCCGTCATCTCTGGACTGCAGGATCACTTTCATCTTCCCCGTCTTAGGGGTTCCGATTTCCCATACGTGGATCTCCTTGGTAATCGGATGATAATTATTGTTGATCAGGATCGCACACTGTCCCTTGCGGTTAAAACGACCATAAGAGATGAAATTGTAATCGTTCTCCAGCATTTTCAGGGAACCGGTACGCAGTTCCTCGTTCTCACGGCGCAGGCGGATAATATCTTTATGGAATGCCAGCAGCACCTGATCCTCATGTCCCCAGGGATAGGTTCTTCTGTTGTCTGGATCCGTGAATCCGCAGACGCCCGCCTCATCACCGTAGTAAATCGTCGGTGCGCCCGTCCAGGTCATCTGGATCACAACGCCCTCCCTGAACACTGCCTTATTAATGCCCTGCTCCGCAGCCTGGGGTCCCAAAGTATTGGTACGTCCCACCTTATGGTTCGTTCTCGTCAGGAACCGGGAATGGTCATGGTTGGACAGTTCATTCATAGCTACCTGCCAGCTGGGCATGGAGAAGCTGGAAGTATGATGCCGCATGGCTCCCCAGAAGCTCTCCGCGTTGCCGAGCAGGTCCTCTCTGTAGTCATCGCTGTGCTTCTCCATACCTGTGAGGAACCAGGTCACGGGCTCCATGAACGCATCGTAGTTCATAACGGTATCCCATTCGTTGCCCTGCAGCCAGTCTCTGGTATTGCCGTAATGCTCTGCCAGAATAATGGCTTCCGGATTGGCTTCCTTCACCGCTTTCCGGAATTCCTGCCAGAAATGATGGTTGAACTCCTGGCTGTGACCCAGATCCGCAGCCACATCCAGTCTCCATCCATCCGCGTTATAAGGCGGAGATACCCATTTTTTTGCTACATGAAGGACATAGTCCATCAGTTCCTGAGAACCTTCGTAATTCAGCTTCGGCAGGGTATCATGTCCCCACCAGCCATCATAGGAATTGTTATAGGGCCATGCCGCCTGATTATGGAAATCAAAATAATTCCGGTAAGGGCTGTCTGCGCTGACATAAGCACCCTTATCATAGCCTTCCGCATTTTCATAAATGCGTTCTCTGTCCATCCATTTATTGAAAGATCCGCAGTGATTAAACACGCCGTCCAGTATAACTCTCATGCCTCTGCGGTGCGCCTCTGCCACTACCTGGGCAAACATCTCGTTGCTGGCCTCTAAGTTCGCCTTGTTGGTCACACGGTCAATATAACGGGAAGCGAAACGGTTCTCCCTCTGTCCGTCCGGAAGCAGATCGCCCTCGTCGCTGACGATCTTACCCAAATGGGGATCAATATAATCATAATCCTGAATGTCATATTTGTGATTGGACGGGGATACGAACAAAGGGTTAAAATAGATTGCCTCAACGCCCAGATCCTGCAGGTAGTCCATCTTGTCCAACACGCCCTGCAGATCTCCACCGTAGAACTCACGGACATCCATCTGTGCAGGGTACCGTCCCCAGTCCTCTACGCGGTATACCGGCTCCCCGATATAGCAATACTCATTGGTCAATACATCGTTGGAAGGATCTCCATTACAGAAGCGATCCGTATAGATCTGGTACATCACCGCGCCTTTTGCCCAGTCGGGGGTATGGAAGCCGGGAATGATGATGAAGTCATAATACTCGTTGACCTCCTGCATCAGTCCTCTCATATCGAAGATACCCGTGATCCTGCCGGTCTGTACCTCAAAATAGTAAGATACCTTCTGGTCATCCAGACGCATTACATAAGCATAATAATCAAAATCATTATCGCTCTCCACGCGTACCATAAGATGCTTCTGTCCACCGCTTACCAAAAATACTCTGTCCACGTTGTTCCTGGCGGTACGGAAACGGATCGTCACCTCGGAAAAGGGTTCCGGCTCTTCCGGAATCACATACTCCGCACTTGTATCCGTAAAAAGCGCTCTCCTGTTAAATACGGGTCTCATGGCAGCAATATACTGCTGATTATATTCTGTTCGACGTAATAGCTCCAGATCCATAGTATCTACCCTTTCTGAGACTAATGTCTTACTATCTATATTATGCTCCTGCTATTCTTACCTGTGCAGGAGGCACATATGTAATTATACCCTTTTTCTATGCTTATGACAACAGTACACCTTATTTCTTAACAGTAAAAAGGACAGTCTTGGGAGGACTGTCCTTTTTAGAGAAGGTATTTCTTTCTTATGGGGTATAGCAAAAAACTATATAATGTATTGGGG
>DJEP01000023.1:18035-20645 GCA_002431915.1 Lachnospiraceae bacterium UBA5895
GGGGGGTTACGAGTATTATAATAGCATGCACTACTATTTTTGACTATTCTCAAAATTCACAAATATTACAAAAGTGTATACTCATTTTTGTTTATTTTTCACAAAATCGGTTTGTGCAATACTACCAAATACACGAAGCACCCGCGAGAACCTTTTCCGATAGGAATTTATGAGAATCCTATACGAAAAGTGCCTCGAACTCTTCTCTGTTGATCTTTTCCTTTTCTAACAGAAGCTGTGCACAGCTGTGAAGTACATTCTCATGCTGCATAATAATGTCTTTTGCCTTGGTATAGCAGTCATCAATGATCCTCTTGACTTCCTTGTCGATCTCGCCGGAGATCTCCTCGCTGTGAGCCTTGGCATGTGCCAGATCCTTACCGATGAATACTTCATCATCGTCATCATCATAACAGATGACACCAATATTGTCAGACATTCCGTAACGGGTCACCATACGGCGGGCTGTCTTGGTCGCTTTCTTGATATCACTGGAAGCACCTGTGGTGATGTCACCGAAGATGATCTCCTCTGCGATACGTCCACCCAGGGATACCATAATATCCTGGAGCATACGGCTCTTGGTGGCGAACATCTCATCCTTTTCCGGCAGTGGCATGGTATAACCGGCTGCTCCTACACCGGTGGGGATAATGGATACTGTATAGACAGGTCCCACATCCGGCAGCACATGGAACAGGATTGCATGACCCGCTTCGTGATATGCCGTGATCTTCTTCTCCTTGTCTGAGATAATGCGGCTCTTCTTCTCCGCGCCGATTCCCACTTTGATAAACGCTCTCTTAATATCCTTATTCGCAATAAAGGAACGGTTCTCTTTCGCCGCGATGATGGCTGCTTCGTTCAACAGGTTCTCCAGATCCGCTCCGGTGAATCCTGCAGTAGTCTGTGCGATCTGTTGCAGATTCACATCGTCGCCCAGGGGCTTGTTCTTCGCATGTACCTTCAGAATCTCTTCTCTGCCACCAACATCCGGGGTTCCCACCGCTACCTTACGGTCGAATCGACCGGGACGTAAGATCGCAGGATCGAGAATATCCACACGGTTCGTAGCTGCCATGACGATAATGCCTTCATTGACACCGAAACCGTCCATCTCTACCAATAACTGGTTCAGGGTCTGCTCTCTCTCATCGTGTCCACCGCCCATACCGGTACCACGGCGTCTTGCCACGGCATCGATCTCATCGATGAATACAATACAGGGTGCATTGTGCTTCGCCTCTTCAAATAAGTCACGCACACGGGATGCGCCGACACCGACGAACATTTCCACGAAATCAGAACCTGAGATACTAAAGAAAGGTACACCGGCTTCGCCTGCCACGGCTTTCGCCAGCAGTGTCTTACCGGTTCCGGGAGGACCCTCTAACAGAACACCCTTGGGAATTCTCGCACCGACACCGGTGTATTTCCCGGGCTCCTTCAGGAAATCGACGATTTCCGCCAGTTCCTCTTTTTCTTCCTTCAGACCGGCCACCTGTGCAAATGTGACACTTTTGTCACCCAGGGTCATCTTGGCACGGCTCTTGCCGAAGTTCATCATTTTGCCATTGCCGCCTGCCTGCTGGGCATTCATCATCATGAACAGGAAAATTCCGGCTCCCAGCACAATAAGCAGTGGCAGCATATAGGTCAAAAACCAGCTCTCTCTCTTAATGTCATTGACCACAGGGTCAAATCCGTACTCCCGCACCAGGGTCTCCAGTTCGCTGATGTCGGTAGCATACAGTTTATGGTTCGCGCCGTTTTTCATCTGGATCTCCAGGTAACCGGTAGGCGCTTCCCCGTTGGGCTGCACCACGACCTCTGCCACATTGCCGGCGTCTAGATCCGCGATGAATTCCGCTCTGGTGTATTCTTCTTCCCGGTTGCTCAGCAGATTGAGTCCGATGATCACCAGAATCAGAAGAATGATAAACATAAAATATGAATTAATTGACTTGCCGTTTTGTTTCAACTTCACGGGCCTCCTGCATTTTTATATCGCTTAATCAAATTCTACCACACCGATGTAAGGCAGATTACGATATCTCTGGTCATAATCCAGACCATAGCCCACTACAAATTCATCGGGAATATTGAATCCGGTATAATCTACATGTACATCGATTACTCTTCTCTCGGGCTTGTCTAACAGGGTGCACAGGCGTAAGGATGCGGGGCCTCTGTCCTTCAGCATCTCTAACAGATAGCTTAAGGTTCTGCCGCTGTCCACGATATCCTCTACTACGATTACTTCCTTATCCTTCAGGGACTCATCCAGATCCTTCACAATCTTGACTACACCGCTGGACTTGGTATCGCTGCCGTAGCTGGATACGGACATGAAATCCAGAGATACGGGAACGGTGATACGTTTTGCCAGCTCACACATGAAAAAGCTGCCGCCCTTCAGTACACATACAAGGTGTACCTGCTTGCCTGCATAATCCCTGCTGATCTGCTCGCCAATCTCCTGAATTCTCTTATCGACTTCCTCTTCTGTTAACAGTACTCTGATATGTTCTGCCATTTTCTTTTGTCTCTTCGCTCTTAAGCGAACTCCTTTCTTATTAATTGTACCTTTAAAATACGTTTTGTATTCTC
>DJEP01000053.1:0-22778 GCA_002431915.1 Lachnospiraceae bacterium UBA5895
ATGGAATTTAACAAACCGGTATCCAACCCCATGATGGTGGGATCCATTGAATTATTAAAAGCAGAGGACACTCCGGAACACAGACAGTTGTTCTTAGACGAGCTGCAGAAGGCAAAGTTCCTGTCACCGGTCGTAATCGATCCGGTGCCCGTACCGGATGCGAACGGTCGGGTGACCATCGCCAGAGATTCCAAGGTGCAGTTCCCTATGCTGTCCACAGAGGACGGTCGGAAGTTCTTCATGGCTTTCACGGACTGGACAGAGTTAAAAAAGTGGAAGGACGAAGAGAATCAGCAGACCTTCGCCATGAACTTTGACGATTATGCAGGAATGCTGTTGCGCAAGGATGCCCAGGGCAATATCAGCCCGGCACTGGGATTCGTGATTAATCCCTTCGGCGGTAACATCGTAGTGACCAGAGAAATGGTGGCAGGCATGATCGCAGCAAAGCTGAAAGCAGCAGGCAGACCGGTGCCTCCCGCACCCACAGCTCCCACGCAGCCCACACAGCAGTAAAAGCCACAGCAGTAAAACAACAAATTAACACTAAATAAAACGTCCGTTATGGACGATATAAATAGCAGAGAGGTGACAAGGCCAGTCACTTCCCTGCTATTTTTTACAACAGGATAACGACACCACGGATGGTAAATGAACGGAATACAATTAAAATATTCTGTTCTGTTACCATTTTTTTTGACTTAACAGTTCAGCTATGTGGTGAATTGTTAAGTTTTACAGGAAGCGCGCCCTGTGTATGGTGAGGTCGGGGAAAGGAGAAAATTACAGATTTGAGAATTGATTCCGCAAGCATAGGAATGGATTCCGCCAGAAGCTATCATGCTTCTAAGACAAGCGTCAGACGATTTGAGATAACGGATTATCAGGCAGGTCTGACAGATGTATCCACGAAGGAACAGAAGACTTCGAACGGTGAGGATACGACACAGAACACAGAGGAACAGGAGAATTCCGCAGAGAACACCACAATGACCGCAAAAGACTGGCAGAGCCGTTTTCTGGTATCTTCTGCCAGATGGGATATGAGAAGCAGTGCCAGCGAACAGACACTGTCTACCATCCGGGAATATACGGTACGTTATATTTTTGATTTGTTATTTCCCTCCAGGAACAGCACACTGCGTGACTGGATGCAGGAGAATGGGTGGAGCGGCAGTAACCAGACCTGGAATAGCGGGAATGCGGGCAATAGCGTTGATAACGCCAAAACGAATTCCGGCAGCATGCAGGGAACGGCAACACCTGCATCCGGAGTATTTAATCTGGTGACATCCCGCATGAAAATATTGAATTACGTGAGTGAATCCTACAGCATGGAGCAGGAAGACACTAGCTTCTCCACGGTGGGAACCGTGCGGACGGGGGACGGCAGAGAGATCAATTTTAATGTCAATGTAAATATGAGCCGCAGATGTGAGGAATACTACAGAGAGGAACTGAATGTAGCGCAGTTCTCCCTGTGCGATCCGCTGGTGATCAATCTGGACACCGATGCAACCGAACTGTCGGATCAGACCTTCTATTTTGACCTGGATGCAGACGGTGAGGAAGAAGAGATTTCTATGTTAAAGGGCAGCGGCTATCTGGCACTGGATAAAAACGGCGATGGTGTCATCAACGACGGCAGCGAATTGTTCGGAACGCAGAACGGTGACGGATTTGCGGATCTGGCACAGTACGATGAGGACGGCAACGGCTGGATCGATGAGAACGATTCCATCTGGTCAAAATTAAAAATCTGGTGCAAGGATGAAAACGGCAATGACGTGCTGTACAAGCTTTCCGACAAGGGCGTCGGCGCCATCTGTCTGCAGAATGTTTCCACAGATTTTACCATGCAGGGAGACAGAAAGTCACAGGATGGCACCACGAATGCCAATGCAACAAATGCAGTGGTTCGTAAGACCGGCATTTTCTTATATGAAAACGGAAATGTGGGAACTGTGCAGCACGTAGATATGGCAGCATATGCCGCAAAAGCATAAACAAAAACATAATACCGCATTCTGCATAAAACCCATGAATCGGGCAAGACTATAGGATAAACCAGGGAAAGTGGTTTGAGTGATGCAACAGCAGGCAGCAGATTCAGGGAACAGGAAGGATGCGGATAGAATATGAGAAGAAATAGAAAGAGCAATATTCACAAAGAACGTATAATAATGTTAGCCTCTTCGGCCTTTGTACTGGCAGCGTTGACCATGACGGGGGTCTATATGAAGGGGCAGAATGTGGAGTCCAAGGATGATGGTTATACCTTGGACTTCACTGCGCTTGAAAACAATGCGGATGATAAATTGCAGGAGATCACGGAGAATAACGAGGAGCATCTGCTGAAGGAGGACGAGAACATCCCGGGACTGACCGCGAATAACACGGCGGGGAATGAGATCGCCGGGGCACCCGTTACGGAGGATGATCTGGACTATATGCCCCAGGAGGTGGGCTCCGGACATGTGGAGATTCCGGGACTGACGGATCAGGAGACTTTGCTGGAGGCAGCACAGAAAGAACAGCAGGATTCTGACACGCAGAAGGAAGAGACCGGTGGAAAACAGGCAACAGGCGCGGATGTGGTCGTGGAAAAGACATTGCATTTTGCGGAAAGCGATGGGTTACAGCAACCGGTACAGAGTGATATCCTGATGCATTATTCCATGGATCAGAGCACCTATTTTGCCACACTGGATCAGTACAAATACAATCCTGCCACCATTTTCTCCGCAGAGGAGGGCACGGCAGTGACCGCCTGTGCGCAGGGAAAAGTGACTTCGATTTTTGAAAATGAGGAGATCGGTAAGGCGGTGACCCTGGATCTGGGCGACGGCTACGAGGCTACCTACGGACAGCTTGCGGAGATCACAGTAAAGGAAAACACCTATGTAAATCCCGGGGAGACCATAGGAAAAGTGGCAGCGCCTACCAAATATTACAGTGCCGAGGGGAGCAATGTATATTTTGCCCTGACCCACAACGGGGAACCGGTAAACGGGGAGGCATTGTTCCGCTGATGTATATCGTAGGAGGCAGGATCCTGACCATGGCGGGCAGAGAGATCCCGGAAGGGATCCTGCGGATCAAAAACGGTAAAATTGCTCAGGTGGGAGCCAGGGGTGAGATGAAATTAGAGCCGGAAGAGGGCGAGCAGGTATTGCTTGCGAAAAACGCTCTGATCATGCCGGGCATCATCGAAGCCCATTGCCACATGGGCATTATGGAAGAGAAAAAGAGCACGGAAGGGGATGACTGCAATGAGACGGTGGATCCCCTGACACCGGCTCTGCGTGCCATTGATGCCATCAATCCCATGGATGCGGCGTTTGACGATGCAGTGCGTGCCGGGATCACGGCAGCAATGATCGGACCGGGCAGCTCCAATGTAGTCGGCGGGCAGTTTGCCATGGTCAAGACCAAAGGCCGCCGGATCGATGACCTGATTCTCAAAGCGCCGGCAGCCATGAAAGTCGCTTTTGGGGAAAATCCCAAGGTCAATTACTCCGGGCAGAATAAAAGTCCCGTCACCCGCATGGCGATTGCGGCCATGCTGCGCAGGGAGCTCTGGGAGAGCAGAGAATATATGCATCGCAAACAAAAAGCTGACGAACAGGGAGAAGAGTTCACTCCTGATTTTGAAAAGGAGTGCTACTTGTCGGTCCTGCGGGGAGAGATCCCGTTAAAAGCCCATGTACACCGGGCGGATGACATTTTTACGGCGATCCGCATCGCAAAAGAGTTCGGTGTCCGCATGACGTTAGACCATTGCTCGGAGGGGCACCTGGTAGCGGAAGAACTGGCAAAAGAAGGCTTTCCCGCCATCGTGGGACCGGATCTTACCAGCCGCAATAAGATCGAGGTGCAGAATATGTCCTTTAAGACCGCCGGTATATTGAACCGGGCGGGCGTTCCTATTGCCATTACGACAGATCATCCGGTGTCGCAGATCCAGACCCTGCCGCTGTGCGCGGGACTGGCGGTAAAAGCCGGGCTTCCCATGGAAGAGGGATTCCGTGCGATCACGATCTATCCGGCAAAAATCTGCGGTGTGGCAGACCGGATCGGCAGCCTGGAAGTGGGGAAGGACGCAGACATTGCGATTTTCGACGGAAATCCTATGGAAATTTTTACACGAACCCTTTATACTATTATAGATGGGGAAATCGTGTACCGTAATCCCCAAAGAGAATGACCGGAGGAAGCGCTTGAGATACAGCAGGAAAAGTGCAGGGATCCTCTCCCTGCTATTACTATTTAACAGCATAGGAATGACGGCATGCGGCAGGACTACTGTGGAGGCGGGACATGTCAGCTACAGCAGCATCAGCAGTATCACCGGCATGGAGAGTACACCGGTCATCAACTATACATTGCCGGTACAGACACCCAATGTGCTGGTGGATCAGCAGGGCTATGCAGCAGACGGAGAAAAACTGGCGGTGGTAAAAAGCCGCGAACCGGTGGAAAATTTTCGCCTGATCGATAAAGAGACCGGGGAGACCGTATACCATGGCAAGGTGGAAACTTCCGGCTATAACGAAGATCTGCAATTATATATCAGCAGAGTGAATTTCACCGAATTTACACAGAACGGTACGTTTTATCTGGAATGTGACAGGGTAGGACAGTCATTTGTCTTTACGGTGCAGAAGGATCATTATGAGGAACTGCTTCGTTCCTTATGTGAGAAAGTGCATGCAGACTGTGAGAATCGAACCATTACCGAGGAAGAGATCATGACGATTCTGGCTGCCTGTGAATGGTATCCGGAGACTTTCGTCGATGATAATGCCAATGAGATTCCGGATCTGCTGGAGGATATCGCCCAGTGGCTGGAGAAGACGACCAATGATACCGTGCAGCAGGAGCCGGAAAATATGACCTATGTGGCGGCACTGGCGAAGTTCAGTTATCTGTACCAGAAATACGATGTGCAGTATGCCACGCAGTGTTTACAGCATGCTTCTGCCATATATACGAAGCTGGCGGCGGCTTCCGGAAGGGATGCACAGAAATTCATGGCGCTGACGGAACTGTACCGGGCGGCGGGCTTATATTCCTACCGGACGCAGATCCTGGAATACAAGGACTTTTTTGAAGATAATACCAGCTACCTGGAAGAGTCTGCTTACCTCTATGGCGCTATGACCTATCTGGCTACCAGACAATCGGTGGATGTGGACCTGTGCACCGTATTTATGAAAGATATCCGTAACCGGGGGGAGGAACTGGCGAAAAGATCGGATAAAATGATTGACGCGGTGACCTCGGTCAACAACGGCACGGAAGATCTGCTGAAGCGGGCGGAGGAACTGTCCTGTGCCAACTACATCTTATACAGCTATCAGTACACGGAGATTCTGGAGGATTTTTTACATTATCTGATGGGAAGAAATAAAGATTCGGTATGCTATTATCCCGAAGAGGGAGACACTGCGGATTATCTTCTTCTGATCGCCCAACAGGTCTCCCTCGTCGAAAAGCATTCACGGATTAAATAAGTTCTTTGTTTTTAAAATAGGTCTCTGAGATAATATTCTGTACATAGGTGCCCATGCTCTTGCGGGTCTCCTTGTCCAGATCCTTCATATAAATGGGCTTACCGTATTCAATGACTACGGTGGCCTTTTTTATTTTCGGAAAATGGTCTTCGAATACCGCAGCGGAGTTCACGATGGTCATGGGAATGATGGGAACTCCTGCCTTCTCTGCAATCTTAAAGCTGCCCTCGTGGAAAGGAAGGAAAGTATCCTTCGTCTTATTCCGGGTGCCCTCCGGGAAGATACAGATGGAGATACCGTTTTTCGCTTTTTCGATGGCCTGCAGGATCGTCTTAAGCCCTGCCTTGATATCCTGACGATCCAGGAAGAGACAGTGGAGATTCTTCATCCAGATGTTGAGCAGGGGCCATTTCAGCATTTCTTTTTTGGCAATGTAACCGGTCGGTCTGGGAACACGGACATAGGTCAGCACCACATCGAAAAAGCTGCGGTGATTGCCCACGTACAGCACAGCGGTGTTGGTGGGAATGTTTTCCTCGCCGATGGCAATGACTTTCGTACCGGACAGGCGGATCACCCAGCGGAACGCCCAGTTGACGATGGCAAGAGAACTGCGGTCCTTAAGACCGGGGTTGAATTTGCCGATGATCCATTCCGCCAGCATCAGCGGTGTGGACAGGATCAGGAACAATACAACAAATAATACAACGAAGATAAAACGGATCATAAAAACCTCTTTCTAACTCATTATTTTGCGATAAACAGAACGCCAAGGGTTCCGGGACCGCAATGGCTGGATACAACACCGCCGGCTCTGGTCTCCAGGATCTCGTTAAAGATTCCCAAACTTTCCAGATAGGAGCGGACCGCTTCCACGATCTCCCGGTCGCAGCCGGAATGGGTGATAAAGACTCTGTCGGGAACGGCATTCTTCAGATCCTCTTCCATGTCTTTGGTGTAGGAGAGGATGACAGAGCCTAACTTGCCGCGGTATTTTTTGGAGGCATCCATGGCACCGTCCACCACGACAATCCGGGGATGGAGCTTTAACATACCGCCTGCCAGAGCTGCTACCGCATTGCATCTGCCGCCGCGATAGAGATAGGTCAGAGTATCCACAACGAAACTTGCGCGGACCTTCGGGCGGATCGCCTCGATAGCAGAGACAATCTCAGCGGACGATTTTCCCCCGGAGGATAAAATGGCTGCCTGAATGACCTGCAGACCAATACCGGTGGACAGGTTCGCGGAGTTGATGACTGTGACCTTATCGGAAGCTTCCAGCTCTTCCGCTGCCAGTCGCATGACGTTACCGGAGGTGGACATGCTGTCGGAGATGGAGAAACAGATGATCTCCCGTCCTTCGTCCAGGAACGGTTTCATGACTTCCATAGCCTCGGTCAGGGCAGGTGCGGATGTCTTGGGTGTGGTCTTATTTTCATCGGACCAGCGGAAAATATCCTCCGGGGTGATATCCACACCGTCACGGTATTCGTCCTCGCCTAATAAAATGTGCAGAGGCAGAATAGTAATGTCATATTTTTCCACTAATTCTTTTGACAGATCACAGGTACTGTCAGAGATGATCTTAACTGTCTGTGCCATAGAATCTACCTTCCTTTTCCATATTACAATTTATTTTTATCCTTACTTTCATTCACCTTTTGCAATCTGTCTTGCTACATAGACACCGCTGGCGGATGCGTGGGACAGGGAATGGGTCACACCGCTGCCGTCGCCGATGATGTACAGACCCTTGTGGCAGCTTTCGAGATGTTCGTCCAGTTCCACTTCCATATTATAGAATTTGACTTCCACACCGTAGAGCAGGGTATCGTCATTGGCGGTACCGGGAGCGATTTTGTCCAGTGCGTAGATCATTTCGATGATGCCGTCCAAGATACGCTTGGGCAGCACCAGACTTAAGTCACCGGGGGTCGCGGCCAGAGTAGGCTCCACCATGCCTTCGGCAATACGTTTTGCATTACTGCGTCGGCCTCTCATCAGATCGCCGAAACGCTGTACGATGACACCGCCGCCCAGCATGTTGGAGAGGCGGGCGATGCTTTCACCGTAGCCGTTGCTGTCCTTGAAGGGCTCGGAGAAATGCTTGGCAACCAACAGAGCAAAGTTGGTGTTCTCGGTCTGCTTGTCGGCGCCTTCGTAGCTGTGCCCGTTAACGGTGACGATGCCGTTGGTGTTCTCATTTACGACGATACCGTGAGGATTCATACAGAAAGTACGCACGGAATCCTCGAATTTCTCGGTACGGTATACGATTTTGCTCTCATACAGTTCATCGGTCAGATGGGAGAAGATGACTGCGGGAAGCTCCACGCGGACACCGATGTCCACACGGTTGGACTTGGTGTTGATGTCCAGATCCTTACAGATCTGCTCCATCCATTTGCTGCCGCTTCGACCTACGGAGATGATGCACTTATCACAGTCATAGGATTCGTTCTCACAGCAGATGCGGTAACCGCTCTCTATGGTCTCCACGGTCTTCACCGGAGTATCGAAATAGAAGGTTACCTTATCCTTCAGTTCTGCGTACAGATTCTCCAGTACGATAAAGTTGATATCGGTACCTAAGTGACGCACGGAAGCGTCTAAGAGGTTTAACTTATTTTGCATGCAGATCTTTTTAAAAGAGGTGCCTGCGGTGGAGTACAGCTTCGTGCCCTCACCGCCAAACTTCATATTGATATCATCCACATATTTCATCAGATCGATGGCCTGACTTTTGCCAATGTATTCGTATAAAGTGCCGCCGAAAGCGTTGGTGATGTTGTATTTGCCGTCGGAAAAAGCGCCTGCACCGCCGAAACCGCTCATGATGGAACAGCTCTTACAGTTGATGCAGCTCTTTATCTTGTCACCGTCGATGGGACAGTGGCGCTTCTCCAGGGGATGACCGGACTCGAAAACGGCGATTTTCAGGTCGGGATTCTGCTGTACCAGTTCGTAAGCGGAGAAGATACCGCCGGGACCGGCACCGATAATGATTACGTCATATTTCATAGGGAAAGGTTCCTTTCTTAGTGTTCTCTTTTCTCTTCGGTAAAACCAAAAACATCCAAAATATAGTATAGCACATTATTAGAGAAAAAGGGGAATAGAAATATAGCAAAATATGTGATAAAATCATAAATTACAGGCTGTTTGGAAAGGGTTTGTGAAATGGAAGCAACAGATCTACTTCTGCGGCATGCCCTTTTTCATGCTGTACAATTACGGAGCTGCTATTCTACATGCCGTGGGAGATACGAAGAGCCCCCTGTTGTTTTTGATCATCTCGGGAGCCATTAACGCAGTGCTAAACCTGTTCCTGGATCGAAGCTGGAAATCCGGTGGGAGTATCTGCTGCAGTCCTCGGTGAATTCCTTCGGATCCATTGCCATGGCGGGATACACGGCGCCGGGAAGAAAAAACGTATGGACAGAGTGCTGATCGACTGCATGATCCTGTCCATCATCGGAACGGTAGGTACGAGAATCTTCTGTATCTACGGGGTGTTCCCGTCGCACCGGTCACTGATGGTACTGTTTTTATCCTATCCGGCTTCCTGGACTGTGACCATACTTTTGCAGGCAGTGTGTTTCTATTTTGTAAGGAAAAAAGTACACAGTACCATGCCGCAGGAAGAAACATAAGAATATAAGACAGATGGTTACCGGGCGTGGAAGACCCGTGACTGCAAGCGATATACAGATAGAGAATTGAGGGATAATATGTTAGCTGAATTAAAGAAGAAATATATCGGAGACTGGGATTTTTACCGCAGATATCTGCTGCTGGCGATCCCGATGATCCTGCAGAATGCCATTACCAATCTGGTAAGCTTTTTAGATAATATCATGGTGGGACAGCTGGGTACGGAGCAGATGTCCGGCGTCGCCATCGTGAACCAGCTGATCTTTGTATACAATCTGGCGATCTTCGGAGCCGTATCCGCAGCCAGCATCTTCGGTGCCCAGTACTTCGGCAAGGGCAACCACAAGGGACACATGTATTCCTTCCGGTTTAAGCTGTATGCCACGCTGCTGGTGACCGGCGGGGCAATATTGCTGTTCCTTACCAAAGGTTCCGCGCTGGTCTCTCTGTATCTGACGGATACGGTGGGAAACGGTGCCACGGATGTCGCACTGAAATACGGTCTGGAATATCTGGCAATCATGATGGTGGGGCTGATTCCCTTTGCTGTGAACCAGTCTTATGCTACGAATATCAAGGAGACCGGACAGACCTTTATTCCCATGCTTGCCAGTTTCGTGGCGGTGGGAAGTAATGCGCTGTTAGATTATCTGTTGATCTTCGGTATCGGACCTTTTCCGGAGCTGGGCGTGCGGGGAGCTGCATTGGCTACGGTGATCGCCCGTTATATCGAGGCACTGATTGTGGTGATCTGGGCACATATGCACCGGGCGAAGAACCGTTATCTGGAGGGTGCCTATACCGGCTTTGGCATTCCTTTTGCGGAGTTGAAAGTGATCCTCGTCAAGGGCTTCCCGTTAATGGTGAACGAGGTGCTGTGGGCAGCGGGAATGACTACCGTGACCCAGTGCTATTCCGTCAGAGGTCTGGACGTGGTGGCGGGATTAAATATTGCCTCCACCATTACGAACCTGTTCAATATTGTGTATCTCCAGCTGGGATCCTGCATCAGCATCGTGGTGGGACAGTATCTGGGAGCCGGCAAATTGGAGGATGCCAAGGACGCGGACAACAAGATGATCGTATTCAGCGTCTTCTGCTGTGTGATCATGGCGGCACTGATGTTTGTGGTAGGAGGATTTTTCCCCGGCATTTACAATACTTCAGAAGAGATCAAGGAGCTGGCAACGCAGTTCATCGCAGTCTCGGCAATCATCATGCCATTTTGCGCTTTCAGCCATGCGTCCTATTTTACCCTGCGTTCCGGCGGCAAGACGGTGGTGACCTTCTTGTTTGATTCGGTGTTTACCTGGGTGATCGTGGTGCCTGCGGCATATCTGCTGGCGCATTTCACCGGACTGGGAATCGTAAGCATTTATTTCCTGGTGCAGGGTACGGAGATGATCAAGGTGATCATCGGTTACCTGATGGTGAAGAGTAATGTCTGGGTGGTACAGATGGTATAGGTATTTTATTGATCGTAGGAGCCCCGTTTGTGGGCATATGTAAGATTTAACGAACGGTCTCCAACAGATACTGCAGCATGGTCTGGGACACCACGGAGTTGGCAGTCTTGGAGAATGCCAGTCCCAGCGTACGGTGACAGCGGGGAGATGGTGACCCCTAATCCGTTCCGGACGAAGGAAATGATCAGGGTATCGTCCCGGAAACTGTAAGAAATCTTCGGACGGATGGGACATTTTGTCAGAAGATGCTGGATATCGTTATCACATCCCGGGGTCTCGATGATCATAGGATATTCAAACAACTCCGGCAGGGTGATGCTGTCTTTTTCCGCCAGAGGATGCCCCTCGGGGAACACGGCACATAAGGGATCGTCAAGCAGTGGATAAAAGGTCAGATCATCCGCCACAATGGAGGATAAAAATCCGCAGTCTACCTGCCCGTGAATGATCCAGTCCCGGATCTCATCGTAATTGCCATCAAAAATTTCTACGTCCACCTTCGGATAATTTTCCCGGAAAAAATGAACCACGTCCGGCATCCATAGGGCGGTGATGTTGGAAAAACTGCCGACCCGCAGTTTCCCTTCAATTTTATTGTTGATATTGAAGGCTGCCTGGCGCAGCTTGTCCTTTTGTTCTTTCATGATTTCACCCCGAAAATTTATGAGTCAGCTTTTTTATCTTAAGCTCACGAATTCGTGCTTCGCACTCTACATCCTGCTTCGCAGGATATTCGTTCACTAATGAAACTTATACATACCAGTAAAAACATTCGTTTTACTGATAGTATAACACATAGTATCCTCATGTCATAAGTGTTTTAAGGAATCGGACAAGAAACAACTTGTTAGCAGAAGCATACAAGTTGTAAAATAGTAATATCGAATTGTATTCAATGACAGGAGGTATTACTTATGTTACAGACGAAAAATTATCAATTCTGGTTTTGTACGGGATCACAGGACTTGTATGGGGACGAGTGCCTGGCGAAGGTAGCGGAGCATTCCCACAAGATCGTGGATGCTCTGAACGCTTCCGGCGTATTACCCTATGAAGTGGTATGGAAGCCGACGTTAATTACCAACGAACTGATCCGCCGTACCTTTAATGAAGCGAATCTGGATGAAAACTGCGCCGGTGTCATCACCTGGATGCACACCTTCTCTCCGGCGAAGTCCTGGATCCTGGGACTGCAGGAGTATCGCAAGCCTCTGCTGCATTTCCACACCCAGTTCAACGAGGAACTGCCCTATGACACCATCGACATGGATTTCATGAACGAGAATCAGTCTGCTCACGGCGACAGAGAGTACGGTCATATTGTGACCCGTATGCGCATGGAACGTAAGGTTGTGGTAGGTCACTGGTCTGACCCGATCGTACAGGGCAAGATCGCATCCTGGATGCGCACCGCAGTCGGCGTAGTGGAGAGCAGCCATATCCGTGTCATGCGTGTGGCTGACAACATGCGTAACGTAGCGGTAACCGAAGGCGACAAGGTAGAGGCACAGATCAAGTTCGGCTGGGAAGTGGATGCTTACCCCGTAAATGAGATCGCAGAGAGCGTAGATGCTGTCTCCGCATCCGATGTCAATGCACTGGTAGACGAGTACTACGAGAAATACAATATTTTATTAGAGGGAAGAGACCCCGGAGAGTTCAAAAAGCATGTGGCAGTACAGGCACAGATCGAACTGGGATTTGAGCGTTTCCTGGAAGAGAAGAATTACCAGGCAATCGTTACCCACTTCGGAGATCTGGGTGCACTGAAGCAGCTGCCCGGCCTGGCTATCCAGAGACTGATGGAGAAGGGCTACGGCTTCGGCGCCGAGGGCGACTGGAAGGTAGCCGCTATGGTACGCCTGATGAAGATCATGACTGCAGGCATGAAGGATGCCAAAGGTACCTCCATGCTGGAAGATTATACCTACAACCTGATCAAGGGTAAGGAAGGTATTCTGGAAGCACATATGCTGGAGATCTGCCCCACTATCGCGGACGGTCCCATCAGCATCAAGTGCCAGCCCCTGTCCATGGGAGACAGAGAAGATCCCGCCAGACTGGTATTTACTTCCAAGGAAGGACACGGTATCGCTACTTCCATGATTGATCTGGGCAATCGTTTCCGCCTGATCATCAACGATGTAAACTGCAAGAAAGTGGAGAAGCCCATGCCGAAGCTTCCCGTAGCGACGAACTTCTGGACCCCAGAACCGGATCTGTACACCGGTGCGGAAGCCTGGATCCTGGCAGGCGGTGCACACCATACCGCATTTACTTACGATCTGACCGCAGAGCAGATGGGTGACTGGGCAGCCATGATGGGCATTGAGGCGGTCTACATCGACAAGGATACGAAGATCCGCAACCTGAAGAGGGACCTGATGCTGGGAGAAGTATTCTACCGCTAAATTTTTCTACCCGAAGGACCTGTTTTCATGTATAATAGAAAACAGTGATGCAGAGAACGAAACAGAGACTCTGTCTGTAGGTAGAAGAAGGGTATTGCAGAAATGTTAAAAGTGTTTTTGGTGGAGGATGAGTTTGTCATCCGCGAGGGAATCAAAAATAATATTGACTGGAAGGCTCATGGTTATGAGTTCTGTGGGGAGGCCGGCGACGGAGAGCTGGCTTACCCCGTGATCCAGAAATTACGTCCGGATATCGTGATCACCGATATCCGGATGCCGTTTATGGACGGGCTGGAACTGAGCCGCCTGATCCGGAAGGAACTTCCGGATACGGAGATTATTATTTTGTCCGGATATCAGGAGTTCGAATATGCCAAGGAAGCTATCAAGCTGGGAGTGGCACAGTATCTGTCCAAGCCAATCAACGGTGAGGAACTGCTGGCGGAACTGGACGAACTGTCGGCGAAGATCGAGGAGAAGCGCAGAGCCATCCAAATCAGAGAGCGGTATTTGCAGGAGATGGAGGAGAACAGCTTAAGAGAGCGCAGACAGATGTTCCAGGAGCTGGTCACCGGAGAGAGCACCGTGGCGGAGCTGTTGGAATCGGCGGAAGGTCTTGGAATCGATCTGCCAGCGCCATGGTACAACATCATTCTGTTCAAGACCCAGTCCCTGCGGCACGCCCAGGATGAGTACTCCGACAGCCTGATCCGGATCGAGCAGGAACTGCGTAGTCTGGAGGACGGGAAGATGGTGATCGCTTTTGACCGTAATTTGGAAGGCAAGGCTTTTTTATTAAAAGCAGATTCCGAGGAGCAGCTGTTACTTAACCAGCAGGAGTATATTGAGAAGATCAAAGATATTATGGAAGGCTACGAGCATATCCGGTATTTCGGAGGCATCGGTAAGCCGGTGAACCGTCTGCGGGAGCTTCCGGTATCTTTTGAGCAGGCAAGCCATGCTTTTGCCCACAGATATCTGGTGCAGGACAGCAGGATCCTGGACAGCGGACACATGACGCAGGAAACGCCGGCGGGGGATTCCTTTGATATCAAGGAAGTCAATCCCAAACAGATCGACCGCACGAGAATCCAGGAATTCTTAAAACAGGGAGACCGGGAGGAAGTGGTCTACTTTGTGGAAGAATTTTTCAAGGATCTGAGCAACAAGGCACTGCAGTCCAATATTTTTAGACAGTATATCACCATGGATGCTTACTTTTGCGTGGCGGATTTCTTAGAGAGCTTACAGACGGATACGCAGGAACTGGAGACTCCCAGCAAGGAGAAGAAGACGCAGCAGGACAGTGAGAGCGCGATCCATTATATTACGAGAATTTTAGAGAAAGCACTGGAAGCAAGAGACAGAGCAGCCAGCAGCCGGTATGACGATGTGGTGAATCAGGTGATGAAATACATCGAGGAAAATTATGCGGATGAGGATCTTTCCCTGAACCTTCTGGCATCCCATGTGAATTTCTCCCCGAATCATCTGAGCATGATCTTCAGTCAGCAGACCGGACAGAGTTTCATCAAATATCTGACGGATTACCGTATGAATAAAGCGAAAGAACTCTTACGCTGCACCGGCAAACGCAGCAGCCTGATCAGCCAGGAGGTGGGGTATAAGGATCCCCACTATTTTTCCTATCTGTTCAAAAAGACCCAGGGAATGACCCCTACCCAGTACCGGGGCGGTACCAATTAGCCGCGGCTGCGAGAGGAGATTCTTATGAGGAACAAAATAAAAGAACTGTATGAGCGTTCGACACTGGTGGCAAAGATAAGATATTCTTATCTTTGCCTTCTGGTGCCTTTTGTATTATTTCTGATCTTTTGCTTCTATAACTTATGGAACAATAACCGCAGATACGAGGATATGATCAATTCCTCCGTCATGGCGAGCCAGTTCAGCCTGGATTTCCAGAAGGATTTTGATTACGAGACTTATCTGCTCATTGTAGGGAACAAGTCGCTGGAAGAGACCAGTATCCATGATATGCTGACGGAGGCGGATGAGATTGTAGCCGGTCTGGAGGAACTGACAGAATCCCGGGAGAACCTGAAGAGACTTACCAGTGTGAAAAAATATCTGAACAACCTGGAGACTTACATCGGCAGGATCGAGGATAATATCAGAGAAGGCAACCGTTATGAGGACAATATGGAGATCTGGGAGAATGATGTACAGATCGTGACATCCCTGGTGGGCGACACCATGTCCCAGTATATCTATTATGAGATCCGGGGCATCCAGGAGAGCAGGCAGCAGTACCAGGATTTTTTCGTAAATATGATCCGTTTTTCCATCATTGCCTTTGCGCTGATCCTGATCCTGTTTCTATTCTTATCCTATTATATCCCCCTCAGTATCACACGCCCCATCAGACGCCTGACCCAGGTGACGGATCAGGTGGCGAAGGGAGATCTGACGGTGCGGTCAGATGTATCGGAAGGTGTGGAAGCCCGGGTGCTCAGCGATTCACTGAACACCATGATCGACAAGATCAACGAACTGTTAGAGCAGGTGAAGACGGAGCAGATCAGACTGCGCAAGGCGGAGTTCGAACTGTTACAGTCTCAGATCAATCCCCACTTTTTATATAATACGCTGGATGCCATCGTGTGGCTGGCGGAAGCGGGAGAGCAGAAAAAAGTCGTGAGCATGGTGGGCAGCCTGTCGGACTTTTTCCGTATTTCCCTGAATCAGGGACAGGACATCTTAAGCGTAAAAGAGGAACTGCAGCATGTCCGCAGCTACTTAGAAATCCAGCAGATGCGCTATCAGGATATTTTACAATATGAGATCTTTGTTCCGGAAGAACTGAATTCCAGCCAGATCCCGAAGATCACGTTACAGCCGCTGGTGGAAAACGCGCTGTACCACGGCATCAAAAATAAGCGTGGCAGGGGGCTGATCCGGATCGACGGAGAACTGAACGGGGAGGACTGCATCCTGCGGATCACAGACAACGGCAGGGGCATGACGCCGGAGCGGCTGGAGCAGGTGAGAGAAGGCATCCGTAACCGCAATGTCCGGGAGACGGATATCTACGGACTCTATAATGTCAATGAGCGTATCCGGTTGAATTTCGGAGAAAATTACGGCATCACCATTACCAGCACCTACGGAGAGGGCACCTGTGTCACGATCAGACTTCCCAGCTATTAATAAAACAAACCACTATCGTAAAAAAATCAACTTTTTACGGTGGTGGTTCTTTTTTGCCATAAAAAATCCAACTTTTCCGTGAGGTATCTTCATGGTCTTTTGCTACCTCCCGCGATACAATAGGATCATCAAAGAAATAGTTCTTTGGGGAACAAAACAAATTGGGAGGTTACACAATGAAGAAGAAAATTTTAGCAGCAGTAATGGCAGCAACTATGGTATTTGGTCTGGTAGCATGCGGCTCCTCTGATGCAGACAGCAGCGCAGCAACCGGAAGCGCAAGCGCAGGAACCACAAGTTCCAGCTCCTCCGGAGATCTGATCAAAGTCGGTATCATCAACAACGACCCCAACGAGTCGGGTTACCGTACCGCTAACGATAAGGACATGAAGAACACCTTCACCGAAGCTAACGGTTACGATGCATCTTTCGCATACAGCTTAAAGAACGATGAGCAGATCACCGCAGCACAGAAGTTCATCCAGGATGGCGTTGACTACCTGCTTCTGTCCGCAGCAGATACCGCCGGCTGGGATTCCGTACTGAAGGACGCACAGGATGCAGGCATCCGTGTTATCCTCTTCGACCGTACCATCGATGCAGATGAGAGCCTGTATGAGGCATCCATCGTATCCGATATGGCAAAAGAAGGACAGACCGCAGTTGACTGGTTAAAGAGTCAGAACTTAAGCGAATACAACATCATCCACTTACAGGGTGTTATGGGTTCCGCGGCACAGCAGGGACGTACCGGTGCTCTGGATGACGCAGCAGCAAACGATGGCTTCAACCTGGTAACCCAGCAGACCGCTGAGTGGAACGCAGAGAAAGCACAGCAGATCGTACAGTCCGTAATCGACGCAGGTACTCCTTTCAACGTAATCTACGCTGAGAATGACGACATGGCTAAGGGTGCTGTAGCAGCTCTGGATAAGGCTAATATCTCCCACGGCGTTGGCAAAGACGTTATCGTAATGGGCTTTGACTGCAACAAGTGGGCTCTGGAAGAGCTGAAGGCAGGCAACTGGAACTACGATGGACAGTGCAATCCTTTCCAGGCTTCTTACATTGACGACATCATCAAGAAGCTGGAGAACGGCGAGACCATCTCCGAGAAGACTATCATCATGGATGAGAAGGGCTTCGATGCAACCACCATTACTCAGGAAGATGTAGACAACTACGGTATCTAATCTGAAGGAAACGACCAGAAGCGCGGCGCACGCTAGCTCCGCGCTTCTTCTATCAAAAAAAGATTAAGGGGTGAAACTTTTGGACAATAAAACAGTATTGGAAATGAGAAATATTCACAAAAGCTTTCCCGGTGTACGCGCTCTGAAGGGCGTGGACTTTCATCTGAACAAAGGTGAGATCCATGCGCTGATGGGAGAGAACGGTGCCGGAAAGTCAACCCTGATCAAGGTGCTGACAGGCGTCTACAGCAAGGATGAAGGTCAGATCTTCATCGACGGCAAGGATAAAGCCGTATCCATTCACTCTCCCCAGGAGGCACAGAAGCTGGGCATCAGTACCGTATATCAGGAGATCACCCTCTGCCCGAATCTGTCTGTGGCAGAGAACATGTACATAGGACGTTCCAATAAGATCTATCAGAACTGGAAAAAAATGAACGAGGATGCAGATAAGATCTTACAGAATCTGGATATCCCCGCAAAAGCATCACAGCAGCTGGCAAGCTGCTCCATTGCCGTACAGCAGATGGTGGCTATTGCAAGAGCTGTAGATATGGATTGTAAAGTACTGATCCTGGATGAGCCGACTTCTTCCCTGGATGAGCAGGAAGTGGAAAAACTCTTCGGTCTGATGCGTGACCTGAAGGCAAGAGGCGTGGGCATCATCTTCGTAACCCATTTCCTGGATCAGGTATATGAAGTGTGTGACAAGATCACAGTTCTGCGGGACGGTGGTCTGGTAGGCGAATATGCCATCAAGGACCTGCCCAGAGTACAGCTGGTATCCAAGATGTTAGGTAAGGAGTTAGACGACCTGTCCGACATCAGGGGCGAGCAGCACACAGAGCAGAAGACGGAGAGCGGCGAGCCTTTATTCGAGACCAAAGATCTGTGCAGCGATGCCGGAATCAAGCCTTTTGATTTCTATATCAAAAAGGGTGAAGTCAACGGATTTACAGGTCTTCTGGGATCCGGACGAAGCGAGTGCGTCCGTGCCATTTTCGGTGCCGACCGTGTCATCGGGGGTACTGTGAAAAAGAACGGCAAACAGGTCAAGATCAACAAGCCTCTGGATGCCATGCGTCAGGGTATCGGCTATCTGCCGGAGGATCGTAAGCGCGACGGTATCGTTGGTGACTTGTCCGTAAGAGAGAATATTATCCTGGCACTGCAGGTGCTTCGTGGATTCTTCCGGCCGATCTCCAAGGCGGAAGCAAATAAATTCGCAGATGAATACATCAAACTGCTGGATATCAAGACTGCATCGGCGGATACACCCATTAAGTCCCTGTCCGGTGGTAATCAGCAGAAGGTAATCTTAGCCAGATGGCTTCTGACCCATCCGGAATACCTGATCCTGGATGAGCCGACCCGAGGTATCGACGTCGGTACCAAGGTGGATATCCAGAAGCTGGTACTGAAGCTGGCAGGTGAAGGCATGAGCGTGACCTTCATCTCTTCCGAGACGGATGAGATGCTCCGTACCTGTTCCCGACTGGTAGTCATGAGAGACCGCAAGGTGGTAGGAGAGCTGTCCGGAGAAGATCTGACCCAGACCAAGATTATGAGTACGATTGCCGGAGGTGAGAGTAAGCATGAGTAAGGAAAAGACAACAGAAAAGCAGAATAAAAATTTCTTAAGCGGATTGTTCCGGCAGCAGATCTTTATTCCTATTGCAGCCCTGATCATCCTGGCGGTATTCAACCTCATTGCGGATCCCGGTTTTTTCAAGATCACACTGGGATATAACAGCGCAGGAGACCCGGTATTGTCCGGATACCTGATGACCATTTTAGACTACGGTTCCGAACTGGCGATCCTTGCCATCGGCATGACATTGGTCACTGCTGCTTCCGGCGGACAGGATATCAGCGTGGGCGCTGCCATCGCTATTGCGGGCAGCGTGATCTTACGAGTACTGTGCGGTACCAATTCAAGACCTGATACCTTACAGGCTCCCATCATCGTAGCTTTCCTGATTGCCTGCGTGGTAGCAATGCTCTTCGGTGCCTTTAACGGTGTGCTGGTAGCGTATTTCAAGATCCAGCCCATGGTAGCGACACTGATCCTCTATACGGCAGGTCGTTCCATCGCTGCATGGATCAACAATAACGAACTTCCTATCGTAAGTGATCCGACCTTCAGTTATTTCGGTGGATTTATCCCGGGAATCCCCATTCCCACACCGTTCTTCATTGCGGCGGCGTGCGTACTGGTGATCTTCCTGGTACTGAAATTTACGACCCTGGGACTGTACACCCAGTCTGTAGGTATCAATGAGAACTCTTCCAAGTTAAACGGACTGAATCCGGCATTTATCAAGTTCCTGACCTTCGTGATCCTGGGACTGTGTGTGGCAGTGGCTGCACTGATCAAAGTAAGCCGTCTGTCCTCCATCAACTACTCCGTTATTGCAAAAGATATCGAGATGGATGCCATTCTGGCAGTAGCTCTGGGAGGTAATTCCTTAAGCGGCGGTAAGTTCAACATGGCTGCATCAATTTTGGGTGCTTATGTGATCCAGTTCCTGACCACCACCTTATACAAATTCGATGTACAGTCCGATGCGCTTCCGGCTTACAAGGCAGTGGTGGTCATCCTGCTGGTAGTCTTAAGCACACCCAAAGTAAGAGAATGGCTGTCCGCTGTGGGCAAGAAGTTAAAGCAGGGCAAGACCGTAAAGGAGGTTGGCTAAAATGGGTAAGAAGTTAAAAAATATGACAGATACCAATCTGCTGCTGACCATCACCATCGTAGTATTTTTCGTAATGTATATCGGAGCCATTGTGTTCCAGGGAAAAGGCTTTTTAAAGCCTCAGACCTTTTTCAATATCCTGAATGCTAACGCAGCACTGATCATCCTCTCCTGCGGCATGAGTTTAGTCATGATCACCGGTGGAATCGATATCTCCGTCGGCGGCGTGGTAGCACTGGTCAGCATGAGCTGCGCTGTATATCTGGACTTTGGCGGCGGCAATGTATTCGTATCCATGCTGATCGCAGTAGCTATCGGTCTTGCTTTCGGTATCGTCCAGGGCTTCCTGGTAGCGTACCTGGACATCCAGCCATTTATCGTAACTCTGGCGGGTATGTTCTTCGCCAGAGGTATGACGACCATCGTTAATACTAAGCCCTTCAATGTAGCCAATGAGAACTTCACGGCATTGAAGGAGACTCGTGTCGTGGTACCCGGAATGGGTTCCGTGAACAAGCTGGGCAATTATGTCAATGCTTATGTAGAGATCGGCGTGATCGTAGCACTTTTAGTAGTCGTTTTAATGTTTGTCATGCTCCGCTGGACAAAAATGGGCCGCAGCTTCTATGCAGTAGGCGGCAACAACCAGAGTGCTCTGATGTTAGGTATCAATGTAAAGCGTACCAAGTTCATGTCCCATCTGCTCTGCGGACTGTTAGCAGGTATCGGTGGATATGTCTACTTCCTGCATGTAGGAAGCGGGTCCGCATCCCACGCCAGCGGCATGGAGATGAACGCCATTGCCTCCTCCATCATCGGCGGTACGATGCTGACCGGCGGCGTCGGCAATATTATCGGAACCTTCTTCGGTGTATTGTCCTTAAGCACCATTCAGAACATCGTATCCAGCGCAGGTCTGGACCAGGCATGGTGGACCGGTATCACTATTGCGGCTATGCTGTGTCTGTTTTTAGTCGTACAGAGTGTGGTTATCGCAAGAAAAAAGAAAATGCTGCAGAACAAATAAGCAAATAATGATTTTGAGAGGCAGTCGACGGACTGCCTCTTTTGCTATCGCGGGAAATCTGTGTTAAAATGTGTTAAAGTATAAAAAATCACCCAGACAGAGGTTAACAGTATGAGAAAAAAATATACCATAGCAGCAGCTCTTATCCTGGCGGTATGTATGATGTTTGCGGGCTGCGGCACTGCCGGCACTGCAGCAGGCGGAGAAGAGACGACACAGACCCAGGAAAATGACCGTATCGTGGTGGGATTCTCCCAGCTGGGCGCGGAGTCCGACTGGCGGAGTGCCAACACGGAATCCATGAAGAGCACTTTCACAAAAGAAGCGGGATATGATCTTATTTTCGAGGATGGTCAGCAGAAGCAGGCGAACCAGATCCGGGCGATCCGCACTTTTATCCAGCAGGAGGTGGACTACATCGTGCTGGCACCGGTGACGGAGACCGGCTGGGATACCGTGCTCAGAGAGGCGAAGGATGCCGGAATCCCGGTAATCATCGTGGACCGGAAGGTGGATGTGGGGGACGACAGCCTGTTCACCTGCTTCGTCGGTTCGGACTTTGAACTGGAAGGCTTGAAAATGGCGGAGTGGCTGAATTCCTTCTCCATCAGCAGGGGGATCTCGCCGGAGGATATTCATATAGTAAATATCCAGGGCAATATCGGAGCCTCCGCCCAGATCGGACGTACCAGGGGGCTGGAACAGGGTGTGGCAAAATACGGCTGGGATCTGTTAGACCAGGTATCCGGCGAGTTCACCCAGGCGAAGGGCAAGGAGGTCATGGAGGCATTCCTGAAAAAATACGACAATATCAATGTGGTCTATTGTGAGAACGACAATGAGGCGTTCGGTGCCATGGAAGCCATCCGCGCGGCGGGCAGGACCGTGGGCAGTGATCTGGCGGCGGGAGATATCATGATTCTGTCCTTCGACGGTGTCAGCACAGAGTCCATGGACTGTGTGATGAAGGATGAAATCACCTGCATCGGAGAATGCAATCCCCTGCACGGTCCCAGAGTGGAGGCGTTGATCCGGATTCTGGAGGAAGGCAGGACACCGGAAAAATTTTCCTATGTGGAAGAAGGGCTGTATGCCCATGACGATACCGTGACCACGGTATCGGTGGGAGGCAAAACTTACCGGGTGCAGCAGGTAGATGCCGAGATCCGTAACGAAAATGCATATTGACAGATTTTGTGACGATTGAGGGTTCCTATGTAGGCGGTCCGGATCGTCACTTTTTTTTCAGGAGGGCTAAAGTAATTGCGATTCCGTCCGATACATATTGTGAAACATAAAAGACATTCGGGAAGGAGGAGTCGAAATGCGTATTGAAGCGTATACACAGGTACAGCAGCTGTATCAGTCTCAGAAGGTAAGCAGAACACAGAAGACACAGACGGCAGCACACACGGACAGACTGCAGATCAGCAGCCAGGGTAAGGATTTCCAGACCGCTAAGGCAGCAGTGGCAGCAGCACCTGATATCAGGGAAGAGTTAACGGCTCCCATTAAAGCAAGAATCCAGAACGGTACTTATGGAGTGGATAATGCAAGCTTTGCGGAGAAGCTGCTTCAAAAACAGGAAGAAATGAGGTAGTTCCTTGGCTAGTTTAATGGAAAACCTGATAGATGTACTGG
>DJEP01000053.1:22897-33743 GCA_002431915.1 Lachnospiraceae bacterium UBA5895
GCGGTGATCTTGCAGAATTACAGAAGATCACGGACGAGGAGCAGGGGCTGGTCAGCAGGATCCACAATCTGGACAAACAGAGAGCGGGAGTGACTGCGGACATAGCCGATGTATTGAACAGGGATGTTAATGATTTGAAATTGTCGAATCTGATCACCATGTTAGCCACACGCCCTGCAGAGCAGCAGGCACTGGCAGATGCACATGACAGATTACAGGCAGCAGTCCGGGGGCTGAAGCGCGTAAATGAGCAGAACAGCGAATTGTTACACAGCGCGCTGGAGATGGTGGAGTTCGAGATGAATCTTCTCCAGGCGACCAAGGCAGCACCCGAGACAGCCAATTACAATCGGGGAGCTTACAACGCAGGCGACACCATGGGCGTTATAGATCATGGATTTGACGCCAAGCAGTAAGACCTATATCCCGGGGACCACAGAGTTCCCTGATACAGAGGTGAGAGTTTATGCCATTAATGGGTAGTTTATATATAGGTTCGTCCGGATTACAGACAAGTCAGAATGCGCTGAACACCACAGCGCATAATCTTTCTAATGTGGACACCACAGGCTATACCAGACAACAGGTACAGCAGTCTAACAGAGCGTATGTCACGTTATCTACAGACCCGAAGTCTATTGCCAATAAACAGACGGGTCTGGGTGTCACATATTCCCGTGTAAAACAGGTCAGAGATTATTTCCTGGATAAAACATACCGCAAGGAATCCGGACGCAGTATGTTCTACGAAGTGTCCACGGAAGTACTGGAAGAAGTGGAGAGCCAGCTGGGCGAATTAAACGGCGAGGCTTTTCAGACGACCATGACAGACTTCTGGACAGCTATCCAGGAGCTTTCCAAGGATCCCAGCAGTTCTGTAACACAGGGACTGATCGTACAGAGAGCATCCGAATTCGTACAGAGAGCCGGCGCGGTGTACAATGGCTTAAGCTCCTACCAGGATAACCTGAATACACAGATCAAGCAGAATATAGACAAGATCAATAAATACGGCAATCAGATCTTAACACTGAACGACCAGATCCGTGCCATCGAGAGCGGCGGCATCGAGCACGCCAATGACCTGCGGGATGCGAGAAACCAGATTCTGGATGAATTGTCCCAGCTGACCAATATGAGTTTTTCCGAAGACCGTTACGGCAGTGTATCCGTACAGATCGAGGGTGTGGATTTCGTCAAGGACGGTACCTGTTATCAGATCGATATGAAGACAGACGAGGCTACCGGCTTCGTTACACCGTTCTGGCCGATGAATGCTTCTTATACTACATTGGATGACGGGACCAAAGTCTATAATATCGACGGCGCGGAAGTATTTGACCTCTCCATCGAGATCTCTTCCGATCTGGGAACCGATATCGGCGGACTGAAGGCAATGCTTTTAGCAAGAGGCGATCACAGAGCGAATTATACAGACCTGGCAGAGGGTAAATACGACAGCGTATCCCAGTCAGTCGTTATGAATATTCAGGCGGAGTTCGATCAGATGATCCACAATGTGGTGACGAAGATCAACGATATCCTGGCGGATGCAGCCGGAGTGCAGACCGGAGACCTGGAACTGGCAGACGGTACAAAACTTACAAATGCGAAGTATTGTGAGGTAGATTCCGACGGTTATATGCGTATGGATGACGGTACTCCGATCCAGTTATTTACCAAGGTGACTACGGACGGATATCGCAAGGTGACCGGGAAAGACGGCAAGGACTACTGGGTCATGAATGAGGAAAAGGCAGACAGCCCCGAAAGCCTTTATACCATTGGTAATCTGCAGGTGAATCCCACACTGATGCAGGAACCTTCCAAACTGGGATTCCGTCTGGCGGACGGTTCCGAGGATAAAGCAACAGCAAATGCATTGAAAGCAGCCTTTACCGAAGAAGCTTATACGCTGAATCCCAATGTACAGAAAAAGACTACTTTTGTAGATTATTATACGGATCTGGTATCTCAGGTAGCGAACTCCGGATATGTGTTCCGGAGCATTTATGAGAACCAGGTCAGCACCGTGGAAGCGACACAGAGCGCCAGAGAACAGGTCATCGGTGTATCCACGGACGAGGAACTGTCTAATATGATCAAGTTCCAGAATGCGTACAACGCATCCAGCCGTTATATCAATGTGATCAGCGAGATGCTGGAACATATTATTTCGACGCTGGGAGTTTAGGAGGTAGGTTATGCCCTCACAATTTTTTGGATTAAATATTGCATATACAGGATTGTTAGCCAGCAATGCTGCCATGAATACCACTTCCAATAACATTGCGAATGTGCAGACGGAAGGCTATAGCAGACAGCAGGTGACGCAGCAGGCATCCAATGCCCTGCGGGTATTTCAGACCTACGGCTGTGCCGGCGCCGGCGTAGAGACACTGGCGATCGAGCGTATCCGGGATGAATTCTATGACGGAAGATTCTGGGATAACAATGCACAGCTGGGCGAGTACGATATGAAGCAGTACTACATGCAGCAGCTGGAGACCTATTTTGACGATGACGGCAAGAGCACCGGATTCAAGACCATCTTCGATCAACTGATGGTGACCGGTATGCAGGCTCTGTTAAAAGATCCCGACAGTGCCACCGCCAAGTCCCAGTTCGTAGGATATGCCGGAGCCCTGACCGAGTACTTCAACGGTATGGCAGGCAACCTGGAGAAAGTACAGAAGGATATCAACCAGGAGATCAAGCTGAAGGTGGATCAGATCAATTCCATCGCCGGCGAGATCGCCACTTTGAATAAACAGATCAACACCATCGAACTGACCGGCACGAAGGCAAATGAGCTTCGTGACCGCAGAACGTTACTGATCGATGAACTGTCCAAGATCGTGGATGTGGAAGTCAAGGAGACTCCCATCATCGATGCCAACAATGAGAACCGTGAGACCGGTGCCAACAGATACATGGTGAAGATCGCCGGCGGACAGATGCTGGTAGACGGCAGCGATTACAACGGTCTGGAATGTGTGGCGAGAACTTCCTATGAGAAGGTGAACCAGACCGATATCGACGGTCTCTATGAAGTATACTGGTCAGACGGACAGAAGTTCAACCTGTACAATGCTTCCATGGGCGGAGATTTGGCAGGACTGATCCAGATGCGAGACGGTAACAATGGTGAGAATTTCACCGGTCAGGTGACAGCCACCGGCACGACCACTACCGCGGACGGCAAGACCCATGATACCGTAACAGTAAAAGTAACCCAGGCTTATCTGCAGGATCTGAATAAATGTAATCTGTCGGATCAGGGAGGTATCCTGGATCTGGGCAATCAGGAATTCTACTATGATTCCTGGGAATATACCTGTGAATATGATGCCAACGGCAACGCTACCTACACCTATACCTTTACCTTATCGGACAGCGACAAGAATCCCCGGGGAATTACCAATGACCGTGTAGGGAAAAAGGCGGAGATCGGTACCAGCCTGTCCTATCAGGGTATCCCTTATTACATGAATCAGATGAATGAGTGGATTCGTACTTTCTCTCAGAAATTCAACGATATTCTGACTTCCGGTTACAGCGGAAGCGGGGATCCCGGTGTGAAAATGTTCACCGGCAATAAGGCGACCGGCGGAGAACAGTTTCTGTTAAATGATGACTCCAAGAGATATGACAAGCAGGAGAAGACAGCCGGAAGCAAAGTTACGGTAAAAGTCAACGATGACAGCTATTATCGTCTGACAGCGAAGAACTTTGATATTCTCGATGCCATGGAGCAGGATCCAAGCCTGATGGCGAACCGTTACGATGCAGCAGACGGCGTAGAGCAGAATGATCTGCTGAACGATCTGAAGAACCTGGCAACGGATAAGAGCAAGATGAGTTTCCGCGGATGTAATGCTTCCGAATTTTTACAGTGTATTCTGTCGGATGTGGCATTGAATGCGTCCCGGGCGAATACCTTCTACGCAAGCTTCAAGGACATCTCCAATACCATCGACAACCAGAGAATCTCCATCTCCGGTGTGGATGAGGATGAAGAAGCCGTGAACCTGGTAAAATATCAGAACGGATACAATCTGGCTTCCAAGATGATCCAGACCTTAACGGAAATATATGACAGACTGATTCTGGAGACCGGAGTCTAGTATGAAAAGAACTTCTAGTCACTCAGCGCAAAGGCGCTTTCGTGAAGAAGTTCTAAGTTTCATACAGGAAAAAGCATAAATGCTTTTTTCAGTTTGATTACAATAATGGTATGGAATTCTAGAGAGAGAAAGGACAAGGATCAAAATGCGAATCACGAATAAGATCATGCAGCGTAATAATCTGTCCAATATCAATACTAACAAAGTATATCAGGATAAGCTGAGTACGCAGATGTCCACACAGAAGAAGGTGAGCCGTCCTTCCGATGATCCTGTGGTATCCATCCGTGCCCTGCGTTTGCGCAGCAACGTAACGGAAGTGACCCAGTATTACAGCAAAAATATTCCGGATGCGGAGAGCTGGCTGGATGTAACCGAGGATGCACTGAAGAACCTGACCGATATCATGACCAACATGATCAAGCAGTGCACCAAGGCATCTAACGGAGATCTGACATCCGCAGACCGTCAGATCATTCTCGAACAGCTGAAAGCACTGGGAGACGAAGTGTACAGCACCGGAGATGCGGATTATGCCGGAAGATATGTATTCACCGGGTATCGAACCGATACTTCCTTAAGCTTTGATAAGGAATACAATACCGAATACGAGATTACCGAGCAGCTGGATAACAATTCTATCACACAGCTGACCAAGGTAAATACCGGGAATCTGAAGGATATTACGGCGGCGAACTACAACGATACCACTTACGGTGCAATTACCGATCAGGAGGTCAGCTCCGCGGAGGTGTATCGTATCCAGCTGGCGTATGATAATTGTAAAAGCACAGGTGCGGCACCGTCCATCTCTTTCTATGAGAAAAATGCACAGGGTGAAATGGTGATGGGAAATCCGTCATGGGATTCCAAAATGTTTCAGGTAGTCTCATCTACCGCAGACCCCTATTCTATGGCGGCAAAGAATGATGATGCACTGATTTATGTACCGGATACCGGTGAGATTCTGCTTGGCAAAAATCGTTATCAGAAACTGATGGAATGTAAAGATGATCCTTCTTCCTCCGACAAAAATGAGGGTGAGATTCGAATCACTTATCAGAAAGATCACTGGGTCAAGGGAGATCTTCGTCCCGAGCACTATTTTTACTGCAAGAGTACGGAAAACGGTAAGACTACAGAATATAACAGCGGTTATCTGAACGGCACTGCCGAAAAGCAGGTTATTGAATACGATGTAGGATTCAATCAGACCATTCAGGTGAATTCCACCGCAGATGAATGTTTCCAGCATGGAATCGGTCGTACCGTGGATGACCTGGTACAGGCAATGCAGGATGTAATCGACTTAGAGACTGTGAAGACCAAGCTTGAAGGACTGCAGGAGAATGTTACCGGTACAGACGCCGACATTCTGAAAAAGCAGATGGAAGCTGTGGAAAAAGCACTGACCCTGTCCAAGGATAAGTGCCAGAAGATGTTTGAAAGCGGCATTACCACATTCCAGGGTTATCTCGATGATGCGAACCTGTGCATTACCAACTGCGGTACCAGAAGCAGCAAACTGGAACTCATCGACAACCGTATGAAGAGCCAGAAGACCACCTTCGAGACACTGAAGAGCGAAAACGAAGATGTCGATGTTACTGAGACCGTCATTGACTTAAAGAGCGCAGAGATGACCTACGAGGCAGCACTGATGGCGACCGGTAAAGTAATGCAGACCACACTGTTGAATTTCATCTAGAAGGATATCCAGGAGGAAAACGGATGAAGATTAATACAAAATTTTTTGGAGAAGTAGAGATTGCGGATGACAAGATCATCACTTTTGACAAGGGTATTATCGGTTTCCCGGAACTGAAGCATTTCACCATGCTGCATGATGAGGAGAAAGGCAGCGGTGCCGGAATCCGTTATCTGCAGTCCATCGAAGAGCCGGGATTCGCCATGCCTGTCATGGATCCCCTGTTAGTAAATCCGGAATATGATCCCGAGGTGGACGATGAATTGCTCACCGGCGTGGGAAAGCTCACTCCGGAGAATATTCTCGTTATGGTCACAGTGACCGTACCTTCCGATCTGACGAAGATGACCGTGAACCTCCAGGGACCTTTTGTCATCAATGTGGAAGAGCGTAAGGCATGCCAGATCATCCTCGAAGGCAATCAGTATCCCGTAAAGTTCCCCATCTACGATATCCTGAAGTCCAGAAAGGCGGGTGAGTAAGATGCTGGCATTATCCCGTAAAAAGAACGAGGCAATTGTCATCAACAACGACATCGAGATCACCGTCTTAGAAGTCAAGGGCGACCAGGTCAAGATCGGCATCTCCGCTCCCAAGGAAGTGCCCATCTACCGTAAGGAAGTCTACCTCCAGATTCAGGAAGCCAATAAGGCTGCCGTGGATGCGGACGGTATGGAAGCATTGAAGAATCTGTTAGGGTAAAAAAGAATAAAAATAGGAAATTAGGCATAGGGGTGCAAATTTTTGCATCTCCTATTAATTTTTCGGAAGAAATAACCGATAAACTGCTTAGAGAACAAAGGTCGTGCGCCCACGGAAGGTGCTTGTATATCACACGGAGGTGACCATTATGACCATAGAACCGATTTCCAGCGTTATGACAGTGCAGGTACAGAACACAGCCGCTGCCAAGAACACTGTGACAAAAGTAACCACGGAGGAGAATTCCTCAGACTACAATCCTGCTAACGTACAGGCAGCAGATAAGATCGATCAGACCACCGCAGTCGTTGAGAACGCCCAGGGCAAGGCGCAGAACAATACTTCTGCCGATGCCAACGGCGAACAGCAACAGCCCGTGACCAACGAGCAGATCAAGAAAGCGGTAGAGAAGCTGAACAAGAGCATGATGTCTCATTCCGAGGCTGTATTTGGCATCCATGAGGCAACCAACCGCGTAACCATTAAGATTATCGATAAGGATACCAAGAAAGTCATCAAGGAGCTTCCTCCCGAGAAGACTTTGGATATGATCGCCAAAGTATGGGAGCTGGCGGGTATCCTGGTGGATGAGAAGAGATAAGAAGTAAGAATCAGGAGGAACACATTATGGCAATGAGAATGTCAGGTCTGATGTCCGGTATGGACACAGAGAGTATCATTCAGGAACTGGTATCTGCCAAGCAGACCAAAGTAGACGATGCGAAGAAAGCCCAGACCAAACTGGAATGGAAGCAGGACGCGTGGAAGTCTCTCAATACCAAACTGAAGAATCTGCAGTCCAAATATCTGAATAACATGCGCTTTGTCTCTTCTTACAGTAAGAGAACCACAAAAGTATCCAACAGCAACGCTGTCAGCGTAATCACCGGTGAAAATGCGGTAAACGGCGTACAGTCTCTGCAGATCAATCAGCTGGCGAAGACCGGTTACCTCACCGGCGCACAGATCAAAGCCAGTGACGGAAGCAGTCTGACTGCAGCGTCCAAGTTAAGTGATTTGGGTGTGACCGGAGAAGGTACCTTTAATATCACTGCCGGTGGAAAAAGCGTGGACATTACAGTAAATGGCGACAGCACCATTTCCGATGTACTGAATAAGCTGAAGGAAGCAGGTGTCAATGCCAGCTTCGATGCGAAGAATCAGAGATTCTTCGTCAGCGCTTCCGCATCCGGTGAAGCCAGTGATTTCAGCATTACCGCATCTGATGAGAACGGCGACAGAGCAATGGCTGCTTTAGGATTGAAAGCAAAGCTGACCGGTGACAATGGCGATAAAACAACCCTTGATAAATACCGTGAGTATGCAGCTTTCTATGTAAGCGGTGACGATGCAGCTACCCTTGCGAATATTAACAAGGATGGCAGAATCACGAAGGATATCGATTCCCGTGTAAGCAGTTATCTGGAGCAGTATAAGTCCCTGCTCAGCACTAAGAGTGATGCGCAGAAGAAGATCGATGAGATCAATGAGAAATACAAGGATTCCAGTCTGGATACTGTAGAAAATTACGCAACCCAGTTGGAAGCAAAGCAGAAAGAGAAGACCGAGCTGGAAGAAAAGATCAAGAATCTGACAGACGGTGATGAAAAAGATGACGCCCAGAAGAAACTGGATGAAGTCAATGAGGCGATGAAAGATCTGTCTGAGAAAAAGACAGATGCCCAGGCCCTGGCAAGCGCGCAGAAAAATGTTAGCGATGCAGATGCAAAGATTGCAGATGTGAAACAGTACATTAACGTAACCGAGAGCACCGATGCAGACGGCAATACCACTTACAGTGCAAAAGCTACGGATAAGCTGACAGAGGAAGTAAAGAACAGCTATCTGGCAAAGGCAAAATATGCTTCCGATGTAGTGACAGCTATTGATAGCGGAACCTATAAGGATGCCGGAGCTACCAAGATCAAGGGTCAGGATGCTGAGATTACCCTGAACGGTGCAAAATTTACCGGAAGTACCAACGTGTTCGAAATCAACGGTCTGACCTTTACCGCATTGAGTGAGACTGCGGATGGCGAAGAAATCACTGTTACCACGGAAGATGATGTTGATGGCATCTACGATATGGTAAAGAATTTCCTCAAGGAGTACAATTCCATCATCAATGAGATGGACAAGCTGTACAATGCAGACTCTGCCAAGGGATATGAACCTCTGACAGATGATGAGAAGGATGCCATGTCCGATTCTGAGGTAGAGAAATACGAGACTAAGATCAAGGATGCCCTGCTTCGCAGAGACAGTAACTTGTCTACCATCAGTTCTGCATTGAAAAATATTATGGCGGGCGGTGTAGATGTGAACGGTAAGACCATGTATCTCAGTGATTTCGGTATTGAGACACTGGGATACTTCGAAGCAACCGACAATGAGAAAAATGCTTACCACATTGCCGGAGATCCGGATGATGCCAATACCTCCGGTGATTCGGATGTACTGAAGAGCATGATCAGCAATGATCCGGATACGGTCATCACTTTCTTCTCATCTCTGTCCAAGAACCTGTATACCAAGATGAGCGATCTCTCCAAATCCGTAGACGGATATCGCTCTTATGGAAGTTTTTATGATGACAAGAAGATGACTTCGGATTATAATGATTATAAGACGAAGATCTCCGAGCTGGAAGAGAAACTGAACGACTACGAGGATAAATGGTATTCCAAATTCTCCAAGATGGAGACAGCTCTTGCAAAGCTGCAGAGTAATTCCAGTGCGGTGACAAGCTTGTTAGGAGGATCATGATATGGCGTTACCCAATGCCTATGCGCAGTACAATAACAGTAAAGTGTTGACTGCTTCCCCGGCGGAACTGACACTGATGCTCTATGAAGGAGCTATTAAGTTCTGCAATATTGCGGAAGTGGCAATCGAAGAAAAAGATATTGAAAAGGCACATAACAATATCCGCAAGGTGCAGAATATCATTGGATATCTGCAGTCTACGCTGGATACAAAATATCCCGTAGCACAGGATTTCATCAATATCTATGATTATTTGGCTAGAAGATTGGTTCAGGCAAATGTCAAGAAAGATAAGGAAATCCTGGAAGAGATCAATATGCATCTTCATTCCGTAAGAGACACCTGGAAAGAAGTTATGCGTATCAATCGAGAGAAAGGGGTTATCTGATGGAAAGTCAGCTGACGATATTGTCCGAAAGCCTGGATCGCAAGCTGGAGGTATTGCAGAAGATTCAGGAATACAATAAACGACAGGAGAAAATCTTCTCCGCAGAGAAGGTGGATATCAGTCAGTTCGATGCTGCCGTGGAGGAGAAACAGCACCTGATCGATGAAGTGGTACGCTTGGATGACGGCTTTGAAATCATGTATGAAAAGCTGGCAAAAGAACTGGAAGGCAACAGACAGCGCTACGCAGTACAGATTAAGGAGTTGCAGGCCAAGGTAGCCAAAGTGACAGAGCTCAGTGTGTCCGTACAGGCACAGGAAGCCCGGAACAAGAAACTGGTCGAGAACTATTTTGCCCGGGAACGTGCCGGAATCGGCCAAAGACGCAAGAGTGCCAAAAGTGCCTTTGACTACTACAAGAGCATGAGCGGTGCCGGATATGTACCGCCTCAGATGTACGACAATAAACAATAAATACATTAGCGGAGGGAAGCAGATATTATATCTGCTTCCTTTTTGCAATATACATTTCTGTGTATTTCGGCTAATTCATAATCAGAATACAAATTAGCCGAAATTATGATTGATTTATCATAAGCAATATGCTATTGTAATGTCACGAAAAAGTAATTTCGTGACATATTTATCAAATCTTTTTATTTCAAAAATGTTTTACTCAGGTGTTTCACCATTGATTTCAATGCATGAAAAACATAAAATGGAGGTATTTTATGGGGAAAATGAACGGTATTACTAATAAATTTATATTTGATGAGGGGGAAAGTGTAAATATGTGTGAAGGTGTACAGGGAATGATTGATGATGCTGTGGAAGAAGAGGTGATTCAGAATATCAGGAATCTCATGAAAAATATGAATCTGACAGCGCAGCAGGCTGCAGAGGCGATAGGACTGAGCGAAGAGAAGAAGCAGCAGAGTGTATTGAAAAAAATGGAAATTTAATTTGGATCATATAAACATACAAAAAGGAAGCAAGTACCCCACTCAAGAATACGTAAGTAAACAAGTGGTAAAAAACTGCTTCCTTTTTTCAAATTATATCCTACAAAAATAATGAGGTCAACAACTTTATATAAAAACTAAATGAAAAGGGGAAATACATGAGTGAAATTAAACTAGTAGACAGTAAATTAATT
>DJEP01000109.1:0-140 GCA_002431915.1 Lachnospiraceae bacterium UBA5895
GCTGAATAATTCAGACTAAGACAGAATTAAGAGACCAGTCGCGAAAGTGGCTGGTCTTTTTGCTTACTTTTACCAGGAAGATTTTTGTTGACAAATAATAAAAATGTTAGTACTATTATTTCAAAGCATATATTCTAACG
>DJEP01000109.1:171-4035 GCA_002431915.1 Lachnospiraceae bacterium UBA5895
ACGATTCCGGCAGCGAGAGCTGATCCACACATCTATATCATTTCAATGAATTCTATGCTTTTACATCACCTTAATTATAGATAGCATAGTGCGTTGAATGACAAGTGGAAAAGTAAAAAGTATTTCTTTCCGGTCTCATGTACTATGAGAACAGGAGAACATATGAAGAGACGCAGCTACGAATTACTTATGGCAAATAAGAAATACAAGGATACTATTTTCCGTTGGATTTTTTCGGAGATTGAGAATCTGCTATCTTTGTATAATGCAGTGACCGGAAAAAATTATCAGAATCCGGAAGACTTGGATATTGTGACTTTGGAAAATGCCATTTACATGGGCATGAAAAATGACCTGGCGTTTGTACTGGAAATGGGATTGTATCTGTATGAACATCAGTCTACCTATAATCCGAATATTCCGTTGCGGGATCTGTTCTACATAGCCAGTGAATATCAGGATCTGGTAGATGAAAAGTCCCTGTATTCTTCCGGCATCCAGAAGATCCCGACACCGAATTTTCTGGTGTTTTATAATGGTACAGACCGGAATGTTCCGGATCGAATGGAACTGTGTTTGTCGGATGCTTTTGAGAATCCGACACAGGATCCGGCACTGGAACTGAAAGTGACGATGTTGAATATTAATGCCGGATACAACGAAGAGTTAATGAAGAATTGTCATGTTTTGTGGGAATATGCCCAGTATGTGGCGAGAGTCAGAAAATACGCAGAGGAAATGCCGCTGAATGAGGCAGTGGAACTGGCGATAACCGAATGCATTCATGAGGGAATCCTTGCGGAATTCCTGCAGCACAATCGGGCGGAGGTATACAAGGTGAGTATATTTGAGTATGACAAGGAAAAAGAAGAAAAGAAACTCCGCAAGGCTGAGCGAGAGTGTGGAAGAGAAGAAGGAAGAAAAGAAGGAAGAGAAGAAACGCTAGAATTGATCTCTAAGATGAGCAACGGTGGGGATATAGATAAGATCCCACGACTGAAAGAGCCGGGAGTTATGGAAGAAATGAAGGAAAAGTATGGAATAGAGTGGTAAAAAGAGCACGCTTATATGAGGCATTTGTATAAGCGTGTTTTTAGTAGCGGTATTTGATGGAGCAGAGGGAGGCAGATTCCGAGAAGGGCAGAGAAGTCCTGGGGCGGATCATGAGGGTGTCAGAAGAAATCCCCATCTACGTGTCATCTAACGAAGTGTTATCCCAAATCTCAGGATTCAAGCTGGCACGGGGCATGCTTTGTGCCATGCGGCGAAGAGAACTACCGAGGATGGAGGAACTGTGCTGGGATGCCAGACGCATTGCTATTCTGGAAAATGTGGTGAACCCCACGAACGTAGGAGCCATCTTCCGTTCCGCAGCAGCATTGGGGATTGATGCGGTGTTTTTGACCGCAGGCTGCAGCGATCCGTTGTACCGTCGTGCGGCGAGAGTCAGCATGGGGACGGTATTCCAGGTGCCCTGGACATTCCTGGGAGCGGATGACTGGGCAGACGGAACCATGGAACAGCTGCGTGACATGGGGTATCGTACCGCGGCAATGGCATTAAAGGAAGACAGCCTGTCGCCGGATGCTCAGGTATTACATGAGGCGGAAAAACTTGCCATCATCCTGGGTACGGAAGGGGAAGGTCTGGCAGCGGACACCATCGCAGAATGCGACTATACCGTGTGCATCCCCATGGCAAGAGGCGTGGATTCCCTGAATGTGGCGGCAGCCAGTGCCGTGGCTTTCTGGGAACTGTGCAAGTAAATAAGCGAAAACATATATAAATATAAGCACTTGGATTTCGATAACCGATTGAAATCTGAGTGCTTTTTTAGTCAAAAAAATACAAGTAAAGAAATCAATTTATTCCTATTTGCCATATGTAGAAAAACGATATCATAAGACTATCAAAAAGACCTGCGGGATGCAGGCGAAAAGGAGGAAGCTTATGAGAAAGAAGAAACTTATTGCATTGGGGTTGAGCTTGTGCATGACCGTAGCCACGGTGCTTACCGGCTGTGGAAGCAGTGGGGAGACATCAGCTGATACAGGAACCATGGCAAAGACTACGGAAGCGGTAAAAACAGACGCGACGGTGGAAGATGGGGATTCACAGGAACCGGTTACGCTGACGGTTCTTGCCGGTCAGTCTACTACGGATGCCGGTATCGAAGACTTTATTGATGCTGCACTGGCTGAGAAGTACCCTTATATCACACTGGAGTGGGAATGCGTAGGCTGGAACGACCTTGCCGGAAAAATGCAGATTTATCGCCAGTCAGGAATGCCGGATATCATTGTTGGTAAAGCACAGGATGTAGGAATGTATGCTCCTCTTGGCATCCTGGGAGCCATTGATGATGAGTATCTGGACAGGGGACTGGATGCGGCGAGAGAAAATGTAACAATCGACGGAACTACTTACGGACTGGTATATAATGCATTGTATCAGGGTGTATACTACAACAAGGACATGTTCAAAGAGAACGGCTGGGACATTCCTGAGACCCAGGAACAGCTGCAGGCAATTATTGATGACTGTAATGCGAAAGGAATTACACCCTTTGCCAGTCATATGGTAGATACTTGGTCTATTGGTAATGTGACCATGCAGTTTGCCATGAATGACGTATTTAATAAGACACCGGATTGGGGCGATCAGTTCCGCGCGGGAAAAACTTCTTTCAGCACGGATCCCGACATGCAGACCGCATACAAATATAATAAGCTGATCTATGACAACACTTTCCCGGATACCTTCTCTGCAGAACAGACAGAATGTGATGCAAGAATGGTAAACGGTGAGGCGGCTATGAAAGTGTCCGGTTCCTGGTCTATTCAGAACTTCCTGGATATTGATGAGAACTTCAATTTTGGCATCTTCCCGTTCCCTAATCAGACAGGTGATTCCAAACTGATCTTCGAACCAAATATTACCTTTATGAGCAGTGCAGATACCGAACATCAGGATGCAATCAACAAAGTATTTGATGTGCTGACTTCTGATAAAGACCTGGCAGTACAGATTTATGATTTTACCAAGACAGCACCTATGTTAAAGGATGTAACACCTACTTATCCGAATCCCAGCCAGACAGATATTGATAAGTACGCAGCAGAAGGCCGTATTGTGGATGTTACTTTAGGCAATAATCAGCTTGTATGGGGCGGATTCCAGGATGAAAATGCTATGGACATCGCAGCATGGCTGATCGGTGATGAGACTTTTGAAGATGCTTTGAAAGCATCGGATCTTCGTGTAGATACCAGCAGCTCAAATTAAATAACGACCGGTCAATACCGGAAAGATGGGAAAAGGGACGGTGCCGATGGAGAGACGACATTGTCCCCTTTCCACTCTGATGGATAGAAGCAAAAAGCATGGGAGGAAACAACGTATGAAAATTGGTAAAAAGAAAGGAATGGAACAGAAATTATTCTGGCAGTACTTTTTGATCGTCTTGCCGGGGCTGGTATTATTTACCATTGGACTGATCCTGCCATTGATCCTGTCGGTAAGATATTCCCTGACAGATTGGAACGGTATGGATCTGGAAAAAACGTTTATCGGATTCAGAAACTATATAAAAATGTTTAAAGATCAGGAATTCTGGGATGCCTGGATTTTTACTATCAAGTTTACCATATGGAATACCATTATTCAGAACATTGGGGCCCTGCTTTTAGCCATGGCAATGGACAGTGGTATTCGTGCCAAGAAGATATATCGTACAGTGTTCTTTGCACCTTGTCTGATCAGTGCGCTGGTAGTAGGATTTATCTGGCTGAAGATGTTTTCTAATGTACTTCCTGCGATTAATGATGTATTGGGAACCAATATTAATTTCATGCTGTTCGGAAG
>DJEP01000072.1 GCA_002431915.1 Lachnospiraceae bacterium UBA5895
CTGTGGGGTGCCTGGGCAGTTCCTGTCTTAACGGAATCACTTCTCATAGTTATGTCTCTCTTTCTCTTCTTAATCTTAATCTTCTCTATGAAATATAAATGATGCCAGGGTCAAAAGGTCTAAACCCACATGAGCTTGCTCATAGGTGGGTGAAAGACCTTAGGACCCGCCCCGATATGAGCATAAAAATATGCGAATAGAGGGCAGGATTGTGGGAGTGCGTAGCACGGAACAATCCGTAGGCATCAAAGTCGGGGGCTTTTGACCCCGACATCATATAAATACAGTTATTAAACACTATCAGATTCTCTCTGCCAAAAGAGTTCCCATCCCGGTACATCCTACCCGGGTGCAGCCCTCGGACATGATATCGATGGTACGGTAGCCGTCCTGCAATACTTTCTTCACCGCTGCCTCGATGGCATCTGCCTCTTCATCCAGATCGAAACTGTAACGGAGCATCATCGCCGCACTGAGTACGGTTGCGATAGGATTCGCAATATCTTTCCCGGCAATATCCGGTGCGGAACCATGGCTGGGTTCATACAGACCGAACTTTGTATCATTCAGGCTGGCACTGGCCAGCATTCCGATGGAACCGGTCACCATACTCGCCTCATCGGACAAAATATCTCCAAACATGTTCTCGGTCAGGATCACATCAAACTGTGCCGGATTCTTAACCAACTGCATGGCACAGTTATCTACCAGCATATGTTCCAGTGTGACATCCGGATAATCCTTTGCCACTTCCTCTACCACTTTTCTCCAAAGCCTGGAGGAATCCAGTACATTTGCCTTATCTACACTGGTGACTTTCTTCTTGCGCTTTCTCGCAATATCAAAGCCCTTGATGGCGATACGGCGGATCTCATTTTCATCGTAGGTCAGAGTATCAATAGCTTTTCTCACACCGTTCTCTTCGATGGTCTTGCGCTCTCCGAAGTAAAGTCCGCCGGTCAGTTCTCTCATGATCAGCATGTCAAATCCGGTCTTGCTGATCTCCTCCTTCAGAGGGCATGCCGCCGCCAGCTCATCATACAGCACCGCAGGTCTTAAATTAGCGAACAGATTCAGTGCCTTACGTAAAGCAAGAAGTCCTGCTTCCGGGCGTTTCTCGGGAGGCAGCTGATACCAGGGAGAGGTAGTGGTATTGCCACCGATGGATCCCATCAATACCGCATCCGCCGCTTTGGCATCCGCGATAGCTTCCTCTGTCAGAGGGACTCCATGGACATCAATGGAAGCTCCACCCATTAAAATATCCTTATAGATCATTTTATGACCATATTTATGCGCAACTTTGTCTAAAACTTTTTTCGTCTCCCTGACGATCTCCGGGCCAATGCCGTCGCCGGGAATACAGGTAATATGTAACTCCATAGTGTTATTTTCCTCGTTTCCTGTGATATTTCCTGTATTTTTTACGTAAAATACTTATTTCATAATAACTGATACTGTATGAAATTTCAATATTGAAAATTAACATAAATGCAAATTCATATATTAAAATAAATCAATTTATTTGACTGCCATATATAATCGAGCAGGCTGACTCCTGCTCGATTTGTATACTTTGTACACCATCTCACTTAAAAGCTCAATGATATACATTTGCCAAATACAGATTCTTGTGCAAGCACAAATCTGTACTCGGCTCATCGTATACACAAAAAGGAGCAACACCATCTTCTGGCATTGCTCCCTTTTCGCTTCTTCTTAGTTCTCTCCAGCCTTCTCTACCTTGCTGATGGCAGACTTTTCCATAGGAATACGGCAGTTCTTATTGTTACCGAACTCTACGATAACGGTATCATCGGTAATGTCGATTACGATGCCATAGAAACCGGAAGTGGTCAGAACGCAGTCACCCGTCTCCAGGTTAGACAGCATTGCAGCTACTCTCTTCTGTTCCTTCTTCTGCGGTCTCATGAAGAAAAACCACATTGCACCGATCAACACTGCATATACAAGAAGCATAACGACCATGCTGGTTCCGGAACCTGCTGCGGCAGCCTCTGACTCAGTTAATAAAATACCCATTTGTTCCTCCATTCCGGCGTATTACGCCTCTAAAACATTCTGTACAAGTAAGTATGATACACAAAAAAAGCTTATGGGGCAAGTCTTTTTGCATAAAATTGTATGAAATTCCTCTAAACTGTTATTGCCCGGATCAATCCAGTGGAGTAGCCATGGATTCCAGCTTGTGCTTCTTGTACTCTGCAAAACGTCCTTCATCCAGGGCATCCCGGATCTCCGTCATCATAGTATTGTAGAAATACAGATTATGCAGCACGCACAGACGCATTCCCAGCATTTCCTTTGCCTTTAACAGATGGCGGATATAGGCTCTGGAATATCTCTGACAGACAGGACAGCCGCACCCCTCTTCGATGGGTCTGTCATCCAGTTCGTATTTGGCATTGAACAGGTTGATCTTGCCATGATTGGTATACAGATGTCCATGACGTCCGTTTCTCGTAGGATATACGCAGTCGAAGAAATCGATACCTCTCTCCACGCCTTCCAGAATATTCGCAGGAGTTCCCACGCCCATAAGGTAGGTGGGCTTGTCTACCGGCAGGTACGGTACCACTTCATCCAGGATATGGTACATCTCCTCATGAGTCTCGCCCACTGCCAGACCGCCAACCGCATAACCGTCCAGGTTCATCTCTGCGATCCGCTTGGCATGTTCAATACGGATGTCCTCATAAACCGCTCCCTGATTGATACCAAATAACAGCTGGTGCGGGTTCACAGTATCCTCTAAACTGTTCAGGCGTTTCATCTCCGCCTGGCATCTCTGCAGCCATCTGGTGGTACGTTCCACAGAATTCTGCACATACATCCGGTCTGCCTTACTGGGAGCACACTCGTCAAAAGCCATGGCAATGGTGGATCCCAGATTCGACTGGATCTGCATGCTCTCTTCCGGTCCCATGAAAATCTTATGACCGTCGATGTGGGAGCGGAACGTAACGCCCTCTTCCTTGATTTTACGCAGTCCTGCCAGGGAAAATACCTGGAATCCGCCGGAATCTGTCAGGATTGGCTTGTTCCAGGACATGAACTTATGCAGTCCGCCCATCTGCTTGATAATCTGGTCTCCCGGTCTTACATGCAAATGATAGGTATTGGACAATTCCACCTGTGTTCCGATCTGCTCTAAATCTGCTGTGGATACGGCGCCCTTAATTGCCGCTACGGTTCCTACATTCATAAATACAGGGGTCTGGATCACGCCGTGCACAGTGGTAAATTCTCCTCTTTTGGCGCGTCCTTCCTGTTTAATCAATCGATACATCTTTTACATATTCCTCCCAGAATTCTTCTAATGTAATGCCCTGCTCCATGATGACAGGGGCTGCGGCTTTTCCGACATAACGGAAATGCCACGGTTCATATTCGATACCCGTGATATTTTCCTTTCCCTTAGGATATCGCAGAATAAATCCAAAGCGGCAGCTATTGGCTGCCAGCCATTTTCCGGCTTCGGTGTCTCCGAACCCCTCGTCCAGGGACATATAGCTGTTGCAGACAATATCCAGAGCCAGTCCGATCTGATGTTCACTGGCGCCCGGTACCGTCACAGCCTGGCTGGACAACTGATATGCCTCCATATAAGACATTCCGCGGCTCATGTAACGCTTGATTTTACGGTCAAACAGCATCTGTTGATATTCCAGATCACGATACGGGGAACAGATGGTAAGATTCACACCATCCTGTTCCGCTGCTTCCAGCATGGCGAGAAGATCTTCCAGAATCCTCTTGTCACACTGCATGGAGCCCTTGATGGTACCAAGCTGGAACGTATAATCCTCCGGGATGGAGTTCTGCTTGTTGATCAGAACCAGTCTCCAGTCATCGGAACGGAATTCCTGCTGTTCCACGGTCTCCCGCGCATCACTGCCCGCTCCGGTCTCCTGCACATTTTCGCTCACGATCTCCTCCGAAGCCTGTAAAATATCGGAGGCATCGTATTTGTCCACCAGGGCATAGCCGTGGGAAGTACTGCTGTAATCCGACTGTTCCAGCACGTCCTCATCCTCTAAGAGTTCCAGTCCCGCCATATCCGGTTTCTTCTCCTCCGCCAGAGAGATGTTGGCAGTCTCGGCATTTCTCAATTCATAGTCATTCCCTGCATCCTCTGTAATAAACGCCGGGAAAGAAAAACTGCTGTATACCGCAAACAGGAAGAAGGTTCCCACCATCACGGCAAAACGTTTTCCGTTATTCTTACAATAATTACGGATATGAAAAAAAGACATCACAAAAAGCAGCAGCGGCACTGCTACCGCCCTGTTCCATCGGTTCTTTTTTCCAAATTTCAGAAGTTTTGCCCTGGCTTTCTCTTCCGTTGTTTTTTCCATTTGTATATTCGACCTTTTACTTCCCGTTAGTACTTATGTCATATGATAGCATACTTTATATTCCGTTGCATCCTTTTTCTATAAAAAAGTTGCGATTTATTCGGTAATTGCGTATAATCTTATGATACAAGGTAACTATTCAGCCCCCTACGAATCATTAAAACTAATATTTCATGCCTGCATGTAAATAGCAGTTTTATGATTCGCAAGGTGACTCGAATAGGGTCGCCGCCCATAAATGAGCAAAATGAGCTTCGTAGCAGCGAGAAAGCACGATTTATGGTGCGTTTTTGCGAATGTATGGGCGGGGGGCGAGCGATTTGAAAAGGAGAACTACTATGGCCGGTTCAACATTTGGAAACATTTTCAGGATCACCACCTGGGGAGAATCCCACGGGAAAGCATTGGGTGTCGTCGTCGACGGCTGTCCCGCAGGGCTGCCTCTCTCCGAGGAAGATATACAGAAATACTTAGACCGCCGCAAACCCGGCACCAGTGCCATCACCACCCAGCGTAAGGAAGCTGATCAGGTGGAGATTCTCTCCGGAGTCTTTGAAGGCAGAACCACCGGTACTCCCATCTCCCTGATGGTACGCAACACTTCCCAGATCTCTGGAGATTACACGGAGATTGCGGAGAATTACCGTCCCGGTCATGCGGATTATTGTTTTGATGCCAAATACGGTTTCCGGGATTACCGGGGTGGCGGACGTTCTTCCGGTCGTGAGACCATCGGACGTGTGGCTGCCGGATCCATTGCAGCGAAGATCTTAGAGCAGATGGGCATTACTGTATTCGCCTACACCCGTTCCATCGGTCCCGTGGATGTGGATCTGACAAAGTTCGACCGTACCACTGCCCGCTCCACTATCACTGCCATGCCGGATGCAGAAGCTGATGCAAAAGCATGCGCATATCTGCAGCAGGCAAGAGAAGCCTGCGATTCTGTGGGCGGATGCATGGAATGTCGCGTGGAAGGACTTCCCGCAGGCATCGGAGATCCAGTGTTCGAGAAGCTGGATGCCAACCTGGCGAAAGCCATTATGTCCATCGGTGCTGTAAAGTCCGTAGAGATCGGCGACGGTGCAGAAGTCTCCCGTCATACCGGCAGCGAGAATAACGACCCCTTCCGCATGGAGAACGGCAAAGTCATCAAGGCCAGTAATCATTCCGGAGGTATTTTAGGGGGTATGAGTGACGGCAGTCCCATCATCGTCCGGGCTTATGTGAAGCCCACCCCTTCAATCTTCCGCCCCCAGCAGACGGTGAACCGCTCCGGTGAAAATACCGAGCTTACCATCCGCGGCCGTCACGATCCCATCATCGTTCCCAGAGCCGTGGTCGTCATGGAATGCATGACCGCCATCACCGTACTGGATGCCATGATGCTGAATATGTCGGCGAAACTGGAGTCCCTGATGAAATTCTATCAGTAAATGGAGAGTTAGTGAAAT
>DJEP01000076.1 GCA_002431915.1 Lachnospiraceae bacterium UBA5895
ACGCCCTTTTTCGGATAATTGAAGTCCATCAGACCTCTGAGGTTCTTAATGGAATCTTCATCATTTACCATGGCGGTGTACTGCTTGAACATCTGATAATCACCGCGTCTGGTGGATTCCTGCAGCATATGGATGGTAGCGGGATTGTACAGATGCTCGTCACCGCCGCTGCGCATCTTGTGATGTCCGGGGCTGTTCAGGGTCAGATCGTTTTTCAGCCCCAGAGGATCAAATGCCTGAGAGTGCAGGTCATCTACCTGCTGCTCGATATCTTTTAAAGTAATACCTCCCACACGACATACGGTATTGGAGAAATACTTGCTGATCACTTCCGGTGCGATACCAATGGCCTCGAAGATCTGGGAACCCTGATAGGACTGGATGGTACTGATACCCATCTTGGATGCGATCTTGACGATGCCGTGGAGGACAGCGTTGTTGTAATCATCCACTGCAGCGTAATAATCCTTGTCCAGCATGTTGCTCTCGATCAGTTCCTTGATGGTATCCTGTGCCAGATAGGGGTTGATGGCGCAGGCACCGTAGCCGAGCAGTGTGGCAAAATGGTGTACCTCTCTGGGTTCGCCGGATTCCAGGATCAGTGCGACTCTGGTTCTCTTCTTGGTGCGTACCAGATACTGGTTCAATGCGGATACGGCCAACAGGGAAGGAATAGGCACATGGTTCTCATCCACACCTCTGTCGGACAGAATCAGGATGTTCACACCGTCTCTGTAAGCTCTGTCCACTTCCACGAACAGACGGTCAATAGCACGCTCCAGGCTGGTGTTCTTATAATATACGATAGGTACGACTTCTACTTTGAATCCATCTACCTTCATATTCTTGATCTTCAACAGATCGGTGTTGGTCAGGATCGGGTTATTGACCTTCAGAACGTTACAGTTCTTCGGGGTCTCTTCCAGAATGTTACCTTCGGTACCGATGTATACGGTGGTAGAGGTCACAATCTCCTCACGGATGGCATCAATAGGCGGGTTGGTCACCTGTGCAAACAGCTGCTTGAAATAATGGAACAGTGGATGGTTCGTCTTGCTCAGCACGGGCAGGGGGGTGTCCACACCCATGGCGGCAATGGCTTCGCTGCCGTTCTTTGCCATCGGCAGAATGCTCTGCTTCATTTCATCATAGGTGTAACCGAAAGCTTTCTGCATCCGCTGACGCTCTTCATAGGTGTATTCCGGAACACGCTGGTTCGGGATGTGGATGCTCTTAAGCTCTGTCAGGTTGTTGTCCAGCCATTCGCCGTAAGGCTGTCTGGAAGCGTATTTTTCCTTGATTTCCTCATCATCAATCACTCTGCCCTGTACGGTATCGACTAAAAGCATTTTACCGGGACGAAGTCTTTCCTTTAACTTAATCTTCGTGGGATCGATGGGAAGGACACCTACCTCGGAGGACAGAATCAGGGTATCATCGTCAGTGATCAGATAACGGGAAGGACGTAATCCGTTTCTGTCCAGCACGGCACCCATGATATCGCCGTCGGAGAACAGGATGGATGCGGGACCGTCCCAGGGCTCCATCATGGTAGCATAATACTGATAGAAATCTCTCTTGGTCTGGGACATTGCCTTGTTGTTCGCCCAGGGTTCGGGAATCGCGATCATGACTGCCAGAGGCAGCTCCATGCCGCTCATTACCAGGAACTCCAGTGTGTTGTCCAGCATAGCGGAGTCGGAACCGGTCTTGCTGATGGCGGGCAGTACCTTGTGCAGCTGTCCTTTCAGATGTTCGGACTCCATGTTCTCTTCCCGGGCCAGCATCTTGTCGGCATTGCCGCGGATGGTGTTGATCTCACCGTTGTGTACCATAAGACGGTTCGGATGGGCACGCTCCCAGCTGGGATTCGTGTTGGTGGAGAAACGGGAGTGTACCATGGCAATGGCCGATTCGAAATCTTCGCTCTGCAAATCCGCAAAGAAGGTACGCAGCTGTCCTACCAGGAACATTCCTTTGTATACAATGGTTCTGCCGGAAAGAGAGACTACATAGGTATCATCGGAAGACTGCTCAAAGACACGTCTTGCAATGTAAAGTCTGCGGTCAAAAGGCAGTCCTTTTTCCACATCGGCCGGCTTTTTTACAAAGCCCTGCATGATATAAGGCATGCACTCCACGGCCTTATGTCCCAGCACATTGGGGAAGGTGGGCACTTCACGCCAGCCGAGGAATTCCATTCCTTCCTTTTCCACTATGATCTCGAACATCTTCTTGGCCTGATTGCGGCGCAGCTCTTCCTGCGGGAAGAAGAACATGCCGACGCCATACTCTCTCTCTCCACCGATGTCCATGCCCAGAGCCCTGGTAACTCTGGCGAAAAATTTGTGGGGGATCTGGGTCAGAATACCGACACCGTCACCGGTCTTGCCTTCCGCATCTTTACCGGCTCTGTGCTCCAGATTCTCTACAATCTTCAGTGCATTCTCTACGGTAGCACGGCTCTTCTCTCCGTGAATATTGACACAGGCTCCGATACCGCAGTTATCATGCTCAAATTCTTCCCGATATAACGGTGCCTTGGGCATCTCCTGTTTTACATCAAACATATAGTTCTCCTTTCCGGTTTTCTATTTCTCTCTTCTGCATTGATCCGTTACTATTCTAAGCCTCATTCGCAAGACCAGACCGTGCTTTCAGTACTTGTCTGAATAACAAATTTACTTGTTATTTGCTTATTGAGGTTACTTCGTCATATAAATAGTAACAAAAAAAGTCGCAATGAGACTCTTTCGAGCGCCTCATTGCGACCTTTTCTGTACTATACACCTATTTTTTTCATTTGTAAATATAGATTTTTTTATGAATTGTCTGATAATTTGTCAACTATGTAATTTTCGCATATATTATCTTAAAATTGTGCTAATTATTCCTTTGTAAGCTTCTCTCATACACAATTTTTCTTTTATTTTCCTTATTTTGCCCGTTTTCGTCCGTACATCTTATTCATCAGCTTCTGATAAATTCCGGAAAATCGCCTACTTTCCGCCATTGCCGTCCGGAGGGGTGCCAGCGTCAGTGCCATAATGACACGATAACGGAGCAATTCTCCGGGATTCATATATTTCGCCGTAATCTCTCTATGTTCCGCAGCGCTGCGTTTCAAGTTCTCCTTCGTCTCTGAGTAACCACCACCCTCGTAAGAGGATACGGTAAATCCCAGATACTGCATAGGAGCTTTTGCACGATAATAACACCACAGGAAATGCTCATAGTCCGCGCGGATCTTGTACTTAGGTTCGTAAGGCTTTTGTCTGCACAGATCTGCTGCATAGAAGCAGGACTGGTGACAGGGAATGTTACGGTAGCAGACGAAACCTGTGATCCGGGGCGGAGAAGAAATTTTGGTATCCGTTTTTGCACTGTAGGTATCGCCGTAATAGATGCCCTGAAGTTTCACAAGATGTTGTTCCATGTACTCCGCCGTCCGTTTCAGGACATCATTGTCATAGAAGATATCTCCGCAATTTAAAAACAGAATATAGTCACCGGTCACATGGGAAACCGCCTGGTTCATGGCCTCGTAGATACTGTGATCCGCTTCCTGATAGATACAGATGCGGGGATCACGGCGCATGGTGTCCAGGGAACCGTCACGGCTGCCACCGTCTTTGACAATGACTTCAAAGTCATGGTATGCCTGGGAGAGAATACTGTCTAAGGTCTGATTCAGTTTTTCACCGGGGTTTAAGCATACTACGATAATGCTGAATTTCATAAGTTGCTCCTTTTATAATGTCTCATGAAACCGTGCAGTCTCAAACAGGGTAAGGAACGCGGCACGTTCGCACTCTGTCGCAGAACGTAGCGGTCTGCTTATCCTTACCCTGTTATCGACTGCTGGGTATGATGACCATCCAGGGATATCTTATCGAATATCCGGAGGATGACTAATATTCTTTATGATTGTTTAGAATATATTCTTCTGTTTATGCAGAGCGACCAGGGATGCTACTGCTGCTGCCAGGAATATCACACACACAGGCCAGCTGACGAAGCCGGTGACGGCGATGGCTGTGTAAGAGAGGCAGTAGGCGAGAACATTGGATGCCACGTGGACGAAGACCGCCATTTTGAACTCACCGAAATACTCATAGGCATAGGCCATCAGGCAGCCGATGAGGAAGCCGTACACGCCCTGGACATAATTCATGTGATAGACGCCGAAGATCAGAGCCGACAGAGCAATGGCCAGCTTCAGGTCCATGAATCTGCGAAGGTATCCGTAGATGACTCCCCGGAATAAAAGTTCCTCCGCAATGGGCGAGATAAAACCGAATACCAGAATTCCCACCAGGAAATGTGCGGAATACTGCTGTGATGCCACTTCCGTGTAAGCTTCGGATTTATTGGTCACCCCCAGAAGTTCAAACAGAAGGTTAAACCCGATGACCGCTCCGATAGTTGCAACTGTCAGTAAGGCATATTTGCTCTTTCCCTCTTTTTTCAGGTGGCTTAAGTGCATGTCCTCTTTATTTTTGTCAATGAGCATTTTCGCCGTGGACCATACGGCAATGGCTCCGCCGATGAATCCAAGTGCTGCTATGATACTGGAGACATCTCCGGAGTAGCCGTTATACGCGCCGGTCTCATCCCGCAGAATTAACAGGTCCACAAGTCCGCCGGATGCCCCGGAATTCGCCAGCTGATATAAAAGTGCCAGCAGGGCATACTGTACCGCATTACGCACTAAAATGAACATTAAGAAAGAGTACACCATGGTCCAGATTCTCTGGTACATAGGATTTTTCTTTTTTGCATCCGGGTTGCTGTTTAGCAGTTCCTCACTGCCGCGGAGAAGGAATTTCTTCAGTTCTTCCACGGATTGTACGATGTAATCGGCTTTTGCTTCCTTTAATTCTTCCTTGCTTCCATAACCATAGGTCACACCCACGCTCTCCACGCCCAGTGCCCTGGCTCCCTCCACATCAAACTTTCTGTCCCCGATCATATAAACCTGTTCCGGATCCACAGGGTTTTCTCCGAAGAGCTGACGCAGAGCCTCCTGTACTACCTGATCTTTGGTCTCTCTTCTGCCGTCCAATTCACTTCCCACCACGACGACAAAATATTTTTTCAGATCAAAATGTTCCAGAATACGTTCTACATATACCTGCGGTTTACTGGATGCCACAGCCAGAAAATATCCCCTGGACTGCAAATTTTTCAGCATTTCGGGAATCCCCGCATAGACTTCATTTTCAAAAAGACCTGTATCCTGAAAGCGTTCTCTGTATTTTGCCACGGCTTCCTCTGCCTGTTCGGGAGTAAAGCCGTAGAATTTCATGAAGCTGTCCCGCAGGGGCGGTCCGATAAACGGCTCCAGCTTGTCCAAATCCGGCTCCTCGATGCCGAAGGAATGCAATGCATACTGCACACAGGTCGTAATTCCGATTTTAGGATCTGTCAGGGTACCGTCCAGATCAAACAACAGATATTTTTTCATTCTTAATAATTCCTTTTTCGTAACTATTCATAGCCACGTAACCATCGCAAAATATTCATCGGATGTGGGCTGACAGTTACCCTTTCTATTTATAGGTATCCCGCAAGTGAATTAGAAGCTGCGGATCCTGTCACCGTCATCCTCGGTATTTTTCAGTGCCTTGATTTCCACATCATAACCCACATTGGCATTGACCTGCACATGAACGATGTCGCCTACCTTTTTGCCAAGCAATGCTTTTCCCAAAGGAGATTCGTTGCTGATGAGACCTTCCAGGGAGTTACCCCGGACCGTGGTCACGATCTTATAGTCCTCCCGGGTACCGTCATCGATAAATTCCACCGTAACGGTATTGTTGATGCCTACTTCATCCGCCGCGGAATTCTCGGATATGACCTTCGCAGTTTTAATCATTCTCTCCAGATAACGGATACGGCTCTCATTCTGATTCTTGTATTTTTTGGCCGCATAATATTCAAAATTCTCGCTGAGATCACCGTGAGCTCTGGCTTCCTTCACATCCTCCAGTGCCTTGGGGCGCACTACCAGCTTACGATATTCAATCTCATCTTCCATTTTCTTGATGTCAGTGGGTGTTAATTCGTCGTACATATAAATCCTTCTTTCTTATAACTGCATTGCATAGATCACTGCCAGAGACAAGATGATCTGAATGATGGCAAAACGAAATACTGTCTGTGTATTGGACCAGTCCCACACCTTACGCACATGGTCGTGCAGCGGAGTACGGACATTTTTTAAAATATGAATCTTCAAAAAACGAAGCAGCGACACCTTAAGAAGTCCCAGTCCTCCGTCCAAAATCAGCACCAGTGCCAAAGGAATAAACAGAAACGGGCAGCCGCTCTTTAAAACAGCGATACTGATAAACAGTCCCATGGCCCGGGATCCGGCATCCCCCATCATCAGTTTACTGGGTGTCGCATTATACCACAGGTATCCCAAAACACATACGGCAAACAGCAGAATCAGGAAGGAATAAGTCTCATCTACATCCTTCATGCGATCCACAATGTAAATGGACATAATTGTGATAATTGTCAAAGTTCCGGACAATCCATCCACGCCATCGGAACAGTTGGTCACATTCACAGAGGTCCATACCAGAATTACCGTCAGAATCGCAAATACTATGGGAGGCAGTGTAAATTTCACATGGAACAGCGCCAGCTCCACTACATTGGAATTATATTTCAGAAATGTGATGGCTACCAGTGCCGCCACACACAAATCCAGAAATCCCTTTTTATATTCTCCCCAGGGGGTCTTGGAAGCATCATCCAGGAACCCTGTCATCATACACACTACGATCAGCAACAGATAGATCACCATCTCGGCACTGAGAGGGGCAAACAGTAAAACGGATGCTACAAATGCCAGCACGAAAATAATTCCGGCGCCTCTCGGTTTTCCTGCGGACAATTTTCCGTCATGGGCAAATTCTCTTCCGGCATCCTTCGGCAGATACGGACTTAGTTTGGCCGTCGCCATTACGGTTGCACCGAAAGCAAAAAGGATTCCAAAAAAAGCAAGGAGAGAACTGCTTCCCTCCGGCAAGATCATCTGTAACATACTATCCCTCGTTTCCACATGAGCCACTCATCACGATACTCTCATGCTGTATTTTCTGATAAATTCCGTAACTGTCCGAAGGGTTATTCATGAAATGAGCAACCCGGAACAGTTACAAAATATTTTAACACAAATATCCCGGAATCTCAAATAATTTCAATTACAGTTCAACCATGATGTTCAACCATGAACATATCTGTGTGCAACGGGCGGATATGTTCATGAGCTAAGTGCCAATCTATGCGAAAAGCAGTCACAAAGTTACAGAAAGTGTGTTATCTCAGCTTTGTAAATGGTGCGGCTGAACTATTACGTTTGACAGTTCCCCCACGGTGGACTACTATATTTTTATGAACGTTTTGGGAAAAATAGCATAAAAGGAGAATACCCTATGATGATCCACAAGATTGAACCGCATAAATATTATCCGGAATTCCAAAATCAGGAGCCAAAGGCTTCCGATTATCTGCTGTTATTTGATGGGGAAAAGGTCTATCTGCCCACCCGTACAGGCACCATAGACGCTGCCGTTTCCTCCGATGCAGGTATTTCAAGTCATTCTCTGTTATATCTTCCTACTTTCGAAGAAATTCACAGGCTCTTGGCAATCCGCCAGCCTATGGATCGCTTTCTCTTAGACTGCGAATATCTCTTCTCCATCGATGACAGGGCATTCTATCGTAAAACCACCGAGGATTCCGGTGCTCTCATGCTCCCGGAAGATGACCTCTATCCTTCCGGTGTATTCCGTAATTTTGAACCGGAATATCTGGCATTCGCCGGGATCACCGCCACCCAGATCAACCGTTTCCGTCTCGACCGAAAATTCTGCGGTCGCTGCGGGCATCCCACCGTTCCCAGCACCACGGAGCGTGCATGCATCTGCCCGGAATGCGGACAGATCGAATATCCCAAGATCTCTCCCGCCGTCATTATCGCCATCGTGGATACCGAGCGGGACAAGATCCTGCTGACCCGCTATGCCGGTGGTTCCTATCGGCACTGGGCGCTGGTGGCGGGCTTCGTGGAAGTCGGCGAGACCTTCAAGGGGGCTGCCCGCCGAGAGATCATGGAAGAAGTAGGACTTAAGGTCAGCGATCTGGTCTATTACAAATCCCAGCCCTGGTCCTTCAGCGATTCCGCTATGATCGGCTTCTTTGCGAAACTGGACGGCGATCCTGCCATTACTCTGCAGGAATCTGAACTTGGCGAAGCGAAATGGTTCTCCCGCAGCGAAATTCCGGACCTGCCCTCCACCATCAGTGTGGGGCAGGAGATGATCACCTTATTCAAAAACGGTGGGAATCCATTCTCCCAGAAGTAATTGATATATTTGCCAGTTTGTAATTCTATACGATGATACAGCATGACTTTGTACCCCCGTGACTTCGGTTCCGGTGGTATATTCGACCTATTTTTGCTTCCTATGCCCTGCCTTTTCACTTTCTCTGGGTATAGTCAGCCTATTTTTTCTCCTCACGCCCCGCTCTCTCGATCATCCCAGGGCTTATCATTAAGCTAAAGCACTTGATTTTACTGACTTTTTCCTCATTTTCTGCTAT
>DJEP01000017.1 GCA_002431915.1 Lachnospiraceae bacterium UBA5895
ATGATAAGGTATTCCCTATGGTTCCGGCAGGAGCCCCCATCAGCGAAGTATTTGACGGAGATGATTTGAAAAGGCAGTCCTGATGAAAAAGACGACAAAGAGATTATTTTTGGCAACACTTTTGTGTCTGCTGCTATTATTGATCGGATATTTTGTCCTGGCGTTTTACTACCGGGAAGGATTCTCTCTGAATACCTGGATCAACGGTGTCTATTGTACCGGAAAAACGGTGGAAGAAGTGAATTCGGAGCTTTTGTCACATACAGAAGCTCCGAATGTTGTCATCGTGGATAAAGCGGGAGAGGAATACACGATTGCTCTCGCCGATGCGGATTATCACGCGGACTTTGGCAGCGCACTGGAAGCGTACAGACAGGAACAGAATCCTTATCTGTGGGTGGACAATGTTCTGTTTCATTCCAGGCGGACCCTGGCACCTGCGGTGACCGTGGATGAGGCGGCATTGCGCAGAGCCTACAATGCCCTGGAATTCGTACGGACGGAACAGGGAAGAATAAAAGATTACAGCCTTACCCGGGATGCGGAAGGCGCCTACGTCTTCACGGACGGACTGAGCGACCGCATTGATCTGGAGAAGGCTTTTTTGGCGTTAAAGGAAATCGTGGAGAGCGGGCAGGAGATACTGAATCTGCAGGAGAGCGGATGTTATTATGAGATAACACCGGATGAGAGTCAAAAAGCCCTGCGGAATCTGTGGAAAGAGATCGAGAGATTTCAGACCTGCGATATTGTCTACTGTTTCGGCGAGGAGAGACATCCGGTGACAGCGGCGGACTGCGCCTCTTTTCTGACAGCGGAGAACGGACTTCCGGTGCAGGACGAGAAGGGAAGCTTTGTGCTGGATGAGGAGGTTGTGACGGCTTACGTGCAGAGCCTGGCGGAAGAATATGACGGCTATGGACGCACCAGACAGTTTCACAGTACCCGCGGGGATGTGATCACCATCGAAGGAGGCACCTACGGCAGCAGGATGGATCAGAAAAAAGAGGTTGCCTACCTGATGGAACATCTGTTAGATCCCGGCGTACATACCGGTACTCCGCAATCCCACATCCCTGCCTATGAGAGAGAAGCCTTCGGCTACGGGAAAAATGATATCGGTGATACCTATATCGAAGTGGATATGACACAGCAGAAAATGTATTATTACGAAAAAGGTGTGCTGCGGCTGGAGACCGATGTGGTCACCGGCAATATGCGCCGCCGCATGGGGACACCGGAAGGTGTGAACTTCGTATATAATAAACAGAAGGACCGGATCTTACGGGGACCGGGATATGCCTCCCCTGTGAAATTCTGGGTGCCCGTGAAGGGCAGTATCGGCATCCACGATGCCAGCTGGAGAAAAGAATTCGGCGGGGACATCTACCAGACTGCCGGTTCTCACGGCTGCATCAATACACCGAGAGACAAAATGGAAGAATTATACGATTACGTGCAGATCGGCACCCCTGTCGTAATGTTTTATTAGTGAATAGTAACTATTTAGATATTATTTGCATAGAAATGCAAATAATATTGCTTGCACAATACATAAATATCAACACAAACATTTTCTGACAAATTGTCCTCGCAGGGCGAACAAATTGAAAATAATTTAACAATGTAGTTGACTAAAGCAATTGAAAAGTTTATTCTATACCTATGCTTTTTATAAAAAATTTAGAAAATATCGAGGAGGTCTTTGAAAATGGCAAGAGTGTATAACTTTTCCGCAGGCCCTGCCGTACTTCCGGAGGAAGTATTACAGGAAGCAGCCGATGAAATGCTGGATTATAGGGGAACCGGCATGTCCGTAATGGAGATGAGCCATCGATCTAAAGCCTATGATACGATCATTAAGGAAGCGGAAGCTGATCTCAGAGAACTGATGAATATTCCGGACAACTACAAGGTACTGTTTTTACAGGGTGGTGCGAGCCAGCAGTTCGCCATGATTCCCATGAATCTGATGAAGAACCGCGTAGCAGACTATATCGTAACCGGTCAGTGGGCGAAGAAGGCATACCAGGAAGCTTCCCTGTACGGTAAGGCAAACAAGATCGCATCTTCCGAGGATAAGACTTTCTCTTATATTCCCGATTGCTCCGATCTGCCCATCAGTGAGGATGCAGATTACGTGTACATATGCGAGAACAATACCATCTACGGTACAAAGTTCAAGACCCTGCCCAATACCAAGGGTAAGCCGTTGGTTGCAGATGTGTCCAGCTGCTTCTTATCCGAGCCGGTAGATGTGACCAAGTATGGTGTCATCTACGGTGGCGTTCAGAAAAATATCGGACCCGCAGGCGTGGTTATCGTTATCATCCGTGAAGACCTGATTACCGAGGATGTCCTGCCCGGTACTCCGACCATGCTTCGTTACAAGACTCATGCGGATGCGAATTCCCTGTACAATACCCCGCCCGCATACGGCATCTATATCTGCGGCAAGGTATTTAAATGGCTGAAGAAGATGGGCGGGCTGGAAGTCATGAAGGAGCGCAACGAGAAAAAGGCGAAGATCCTGTATGATTATCTGGATGAGAGCAAGCTGTTCAAGGGTACCGTCCGCAAGGAAGACAGATCCCTGATGAATGTTCCTTTCGTAACCGGAAGCGAAGAACTGGATGCTAAATTCGTCAAGGAAGCCAAGGAAGCAGGCTTCGAGAACCTGAAGGGACACAGAACCGTAGGCGGTATGAGAGCAAGTATCTACAATGCAATGCCCATCGAAGGTGTGGAGAAGCTGGTAGAGTTCATGAAGAAATTTGAGGCGGAGAACTTGTAACTATTCAGAGCTATGTAAAAATCACCTGATGTGTGTCGAATGCTTGCATTCGTAAAAACATTTGGTGATTTTTATAGAGCGAAGTAACCACATGAACAAAAGGAAAGTTCTGAAAGAACGATTTTGTGAATGTGGTCTGAATAGTTGGATAAATGTAAGGAGGAGAACACTATGTTTCAGATCAATTGCCTGAATCCCATTTCCAAAGTGGGACTGGATCGTCTGACAGCAGACTATAAAGTAACCGATAATATTAATGACGCAGAGGGCGTTCTGGTCAGAAGTGCTTCCATGCACGAGATGGATCTGCCGGATAACCTGCTGGCAGTAGCAAGAGCCGGAGCCGGCGTCAACAACATTCCGTTAGACAAATGTGCGGAAAAAGGGATCGTGGTATTCAATACGCCCGGTGCCAATGCAAATGGTGTAAAAGAGCTGGTGATCGCAGGCATGCTTTTAGCTGCCCGTGATGTGGTAGGCGGTATCGAATGGGTCAAGGCATCCAAAGACAATGCTGACATTGCCAAAGCCGCAGAAAAAGAGAAAAAGAAATTCGCCGGTACCGAAGTCATGGGCAAGAAGCTTGGTGTCATCGGTCTGGGCGCTATCGGTGTCAAGGTAGCCAATACCGCAGTCAGCCTCGGCATGGATGTCTATGGCTATGATCCTTATGTGTCTGTCAATGCCGCATGGAACTTAAGCCGTTCCGTTGAGCATGTGATGAACGTGGAAGAGATCTACGCAGACTGCGATTATATCACTGTACATGTGCCTCTTCTGGATTCCACGAAGGGGATGATTAACAAAGAAACTATCAGCAAAATGAAGGACGGCGTGATATTGCTGAACTTCGCAAGAGATCTGCTTGCCAACGAAGCAGATGTTCTGGAAGCACTGGCAAGCGGCAAGGTAGCCCATTACGTGTCCGATTTTCCGAATCCTACCACCGCAGGACAGCCCGGCTGTATCGTGATCCCTCATCTGGGTGCCAGCACCGAGGAATCCGAGGATAACTGTGCGAAGATGGCAGTGGAAGAGATGATGGATTACTTGGAGAACGGTAACATCCGCAACAGCGTCAACTATCCCGCATGCGATATGGGTGTATGCAGCCAGGCAGGCAGAATTGCTATTTTCCATAAAAACATTGCCAACATGCTGACCCAGTTCACCGCAGTCATCGGTGAGAAGGGCATCAATATCTCCGACATGACCAACAAGTCCCGAGGCGAAGTGGCATATACCATGTTAGACATCGAAGATGCGGCTACTCCGGATCTGGTAGAATCCCTGCAGAAGATCGACGGTGTCTTCCGCGTACGTGTGGTAAAATAAATTGTCAAATAAAATCTAAAATTACAGACAGGCATCGGATGTAGTATGAACACATCCGGTGCCTGTTTTTCAGGTAAAACCTGTGTAAAATGTCAAAAATTTACAGACTATTTTCCGTGAAAACATTGTATGCTAACAGGGAATCTGCTATACTTGCCATGGACAAAAGAATGACACCCGAAGAAGGGATGATAAAAGATGAAATTTGATATGCATTGTCACACCAAAGAAGGCTCCATGGACGGCAAAGTGCCCATTGAGGAATTTATTGAAGAACTGATCCGTAAGGGATTTGACGGAATGTTGGTCAGTGATCATAATTCCTACAACGGTTACCGGAAATGGAAGCGCACGATCAAAGATAAAAAATTCAAAGATTTTGTGGTATTGAAAGGCATCGAATACGATACCATCGATGCAGGTCACATTCTCGTGATTATGCCGGAGAATGTTAAATTAAAAATCCTGGAGCTGCGGGGACTGCCCGTACAGATCCTGATCGATATCGTACACAAAGACGGCGGCATCTTAGGACCGGCACACCCTTGTGGAGAGAAATATTTAAGCTTCACCAATACGTTAAAAAAGAGAAATCAGATGGCAGTGATGAACCAGTTCGATTTCCTGGAAGGATTTAATGCCTGTGAGAGTGCAGAGAGTAACCATTGTGCAAAAGTACTGGCGGAAATGTATGAGCTGCCCACTTTCGGTGGAAGCGATGCCCACAGAATGGACTGCATCGGCATGGCATATACTGACATCCCGGCGAAGATCCGTCACGAATCCGATCTGATCCGGGCGGTGAAGGCAGGAGAGGGGATCAAATGCGGCGGCTCTTATTACCGTGGCACCACGAAGGAAAAAATCGGAAAAGCCAACCATATTCTGGTACAGTCCTTCTGGTTCTACAACAGACTGGGCAGTCTGTACCGCCATCATAAAAGAAAAACGGAGATGCATAAACTGGTATAGGTCTTTGGACCTATACCTTTTCTTATACCTTTTGTAATAGAAGTTCATAAAATCTTAAGATGCTTTTGCCGATGTAATACGGTATAATGAGAATGAGTTAAAAAAGCAAGTCCCATGGAATGCAAAAGGGATTCAGCGGAAAAGAGATTTATGAATTTCTATAAGAAGAAAGAGGAGAGAGGGATATATGAAAAAATCATATGCAGCCAAAAAAATAACGGCAGCAGCTTTGGCAACGGTCATGGCAGTGTCACTGGCAGCCTGCGGTAAGCAGGACGGTGGCAGCCAGGGAACCACAGACCAGAAGGAATACGTATACGTTCCGGAGTATCTGGAACTGGATAAGGACACGAATTCCAATTATAACAGTCTGACAGTGCAGGGGGATAAACTGTACTACATTAATTATCAGTGGAATGAGGATAACGGAGAAAGTAAGGTCTCCATCGGCAGTTACAATCTGACGGACGGAAGCAAAGAGACGCTTCCCATCGAATTCAACAGTGACAACGGCGGAATCAGTTCCATGCAGGTAGATGCCGACGGCAATATCTATACGGCGGAATATCAGTGGAATGCTACCGAGGGAGATGATGCTTACTCCGAGCAGCAGATCGTGTTGCACAAGTATGATTCCACCGGAGCACAGGTCATGGAGCAGGATATCACCGATATCATGCAGCAGGATGAGAACAACTCCTACATCAACTATATGTGTATTGACGATCAGGGCAGATTCTATGTTGCATCCAACGAGCTCATCCGCCTGTTTGATACACAGGGGCAGTTCCAGGGAGTTGTTAAGACCGACAGCTCCTGGATCCAGGGTATGGGAGAAGGCAAAGACGGCAAAGTATATGTCTGCTACTATGATGACTCCAGCGTGAACAACATCCTGTCAGAGATTGATTTCGATGGGAAAAAGGTAGCACAGACCTACAGCAATTTCCCCAACGGTAATGGTAACGGCAGTTTAAGTGCCGGTATGGAGGGAGATGTGCTTGCCAACACAGATACCACATTATATGAATATAATCTGGCAGACCAGTCCACGACAGAAGTGCTGAACTGGCTGGATTGCGATATCAACGGTAACTATGTCAACTATGTGGGTGTGACCTCTGACGGCAAGATCCTGGCAGTGATCAATGACTGGAATACCGGAGAGACGGATGTCGTGAAGCTGACCAGGACCAAGGCAAGTGAAGTGGCACAGAAGACACCGGTAGTGATCGGCGCAATGTATACCTCTCAGGCATTACAGGCGGCAGCGGTAGCATTTAACAAGCAGAGCAATGAATATCATGTAACGATCAAGACTTATATTGATGAGAACAACTGGACCGAGACTTCCTGGTCTGACAGCGTTACCGCTATGAACAATGATCTGACGTCCGGATCTAATTGTCCTGATATTCTGGATATGTCTAATTTGGATGTGAAGGAGCTGGCAGCAAAGGGTGCCTTCGAGGATATGACTCCTTATCTTGAGAAGAGCAGTGTACTTAGCAAGGATGATTTCTTTGACAGTGTATTAAGCAGCTATACCTTTGATGGTAAGCTGGCAGGTATCCCGAAGACTTTCACCTTAAGTACTATCGTAGGCAAGGCTTCTGATCTGGGAGACAGAAACGGTTGGACCGTGGATGATGTTATGGAATATGCCAATGCCCATGAAGGCACGGCATTATTCGAGGGGATGACCAAGAGCGGTATGCTGAGTACCATGCTGGCATACGATCTGGACAGCTATATTGACTGGGAGACCGGCAAGTGCAGCTTTGATGGAGAGAACTTCCAGAAGATTCTGGAATTTGTGAATTCCTTCCCGGATGAATATGAGTGGCAGGATGATGAGGCTTCTACTCCGGCGAAGATCCAGGCAGGGGAGCTGCTGTTAAATATGACAGGAATCTCCCAGCTGACAGATATCCAGGAAGAGGAAGCAATGTTCGGTGAGCCGGTAACCTATATTGGTTTCCCTACCTCAGACGGCAGCAGCGGTACCTATATGCAGTCCAATGAGCTCTATGCCATTGCTACCAAAGGATCCAACAAGGATGGAGCCTGGGCATTCATTGAATACTATCTGGAGCAGCCGGTAGATGATATGTTCTCCTGGGGACTGCCTGCGACAAAGTCCGCACTGGATGAAATGATCAATGAGGCAATGAATGTAAAATATATGACCGATGAGAATGGTAACCAGATTCTGGATGAGAACGGTAATCCGGTTCCGGAGAACGGAACCTCCAGTATCAGCTGGGGTGACTGGGAATACACCTATCACACGACGACCCAGGAGGAGGCAGATACTCTGCGTCACCTGATCGATATTGCAAAACCTGCCAATACTTCCGGTAACGATGAGATTACCAGCATCATCACAGAGGAAGCGGAAGGCTTCTTCAAAGGACAGAAGTCCGTAGCAGATGTGGCAAAAATCATTCAGAGCCGTGTGCAGGTCTATGTCGATGAGAACAGATAAAAATATAAGGAAGTAAGAAGTATAAAAGTAAAGGAAGGCTTAAAACAAAGTGGGCAGACAGCATGTGAGACCTACGCGGAAGCATCACAAAACAGATAAGAGAATGCAGAAACTCAAGAGAAGCTCGGGGCTTTTTATAGCCCCCAGCTTTCTGGGTGTCCTTGCGTTCTTTTTTCTTCCTTTTTTAGTCGTAATATTTTACTCACTGGTGGACAATCCCATCAGCATGAATTTTGTATTCTTGGATAACTTTGCAAGCGTGATCCGTAACGCAGCGTTCCGGACAGCGGTACATAATACCGTAGTATTTTCAGCAATCGCGGTACCGCTGGCAGTAGTATTATCCTTAGTGCTTGCCATTGTACTGGAGTCGAAGCTGCCGTTCCGCAGTCAGTTCCGCACCTTTTTCTTAAGTCCCATGATGGTGCCGGTGGCATCCATCGTGCTAATCTGGCAGGTATTGTTTCATTACAACGGTGCGGTCAATGACATACTGGGAGTCTTCGGGGTGGATAAGATCGACTGGCTGAAGTCGAGCTATTCCATCGTTGTAATCGTAATATTATTCCTATGGAAGAACTTAGGATACAACATGATCCTGTTCATGGCGGCACTTGCCAGTATCCCCAAGGATCTCTTGGAGGTGGCGAGACTGGAGAGCGCGACGTCGTTACAGACTTTTTTCTATATTAAGATCCGGTATCTGTCCTCCACCTTTTTGTTCGTGACGATCATGTCCCTGATTAGCTCCTTTAAGATCTTCCGTGAGATCTACCTGCTGACGACGGACTATCCTTACGATTCTATCTATATGTTGCAGCACTTTATGAACAATAAGTTCAAGAGCCTGGATTATCAGACCCTGTCTGCAGCGGCGATCCTGATGTCTCTCGTCATGATCGTGATCATCGGACTTCTGTTCGCAGTGGAAAATCATTTCGGAAAGGATGTGGAAGGCTGATGAGACAGAAGACGAAGAGAACTGTCGCACCGGAATTACAAAGGGCAATCCGGTTCAAAAAAAGAAAGAAAATATATGAGAATATCCGCATCAGCATTGCCACAGTGGTCGCAGCATTTTTTGCCATACTGTTCCTGATGCCGATTGTACTGACCATTACGAACTCCTTCATGTCCTCCTCGGAGATCTCGGCGAATTACGGTTCGGTATTCGCCACGACAGAAAAGGGTGGGAAGGTTTATATTTCCGAGAAGGTGAATCTGAAGTTTATTCCGGATATTGTTTCCTTCAGTCAGTATTCCACGGTACTGTTAAAAAGTCCGGAATATCTGTTGAAGTTCTGGAACTCCGTGATCCTGGTAGGACCCATCGTCCTGTTCCAGCTGCTGGTGGCGTCGCTGGCATCCTACGGATTTGCAAGGTATACGGGGAAGCTGAGGTCCCTTGTATTTTTCTCTTATGTGATTTTGATGCTGATGCCGTATCAGGTAACACTGGTTCCCAATTATCTGGTGGCGGAGTGGCTGAATATATTGAATACTTACTGGTCCATCTGGCTTCCGGGAATTTTTTCTCCCTTTGCGGTCTATCTGCTGACCAAATTCATGAAGAGAATTCCGGTGGGAGTCATGGAAGCAGCACAGATCGATGGTGCCGGAGAGTGGCAGATCTATCGGCTGATCTGTATGCCGTTATGTAGGGGTGCGTTATGCTCCGCGGCAATTCTGGTATTTATCGATTACTGGAACATGGTGGAACAGCCGCTGATTCTTCTGTCCGATGCGGAGATGCATCCGCTGTCCGTATTCTTAAGTAAGATCAATTCCGGAGAGATCGGACTGGCATTCGCGGTAGCGACGATCTACATGGTGCCAAGCCTTCTGGTATTCCTCTACGGAGAAGAATATCTGGTAGACGGCATCACGTATCAGGGCGGTGTCAAAGGATAATAAAGGGATAAAACCACAGATAGAAAGTGAAATGATAGAGGAGAGTTAAAATGAACGAGAACGGCGGAAAAAAGAGAAGAGACTGGGTAAAAAATGCAGCCATCATATTCTTGTCTGTAATGCTGGTACTGACATTTTTTTCCAACACATTTATGAATTATTCCCTGCCGGAAGTAGCGGCACAGTATGTGCAGTCCGGTACTATTACGGCGAAGATCCGGGGAACCGGTACCATAGAGAGCGGTGATCCTTATAATGTGAAGATCAGTGAGACACGCACCATTGCAAGTGTCCTGGTGAAGACCGGTGACAAGGTGGAGAAGGGAGATGTACTGTTCTTACTGGAGGATAAGGAGAGCAAGGAACTGACGGATGCCCAGGCAGCATTGGATAAGGCGATGCTTACGTTTGAACTGGCTATGTTAGGAAAAGATGTTTCAAATAGCGTTTACAATAATGTACAAAGTGGGAATATTTCCTCCATGGCTGACTATCAGAGCAGAATAGTAGCAGCGGAGGCAGAAATTGATAAATACCAAAAATTAGTGGATGAGGCTGAAAACGCTATTAATCAGTTAAAAGCGGCGCAGGTGAATGTGGATGCCGGAGGAACACCAGATTCCAGTTCTGAGCAGGCAAAGGTAAATGAAGCCCAGACAGCATTGAATAGTGATGAAATTAAGCTTGCAAAGGATAAAATCAATGAGTGGCAGACTGCAAAGGCAGCGTGTGATTCGATTATTGAAAAATGGCACGAAGGAATTACTGAAACAGTATCTGGAAATGAAATTATTGGTGTAGTGTCGCAAGAAGAATTTGAGGTGGCTACGGCAAATAGCGCACGATATCAGGAATTAATTAAAGAAAAGCAAACTTTTATCAACGATAATCCTGATAAAGTAACTGCATATAATAATAAGGTGGCAGCACTGAATGATGCTAAGAAAAAATTATCGGATAAAGAAAATAGCAAAGAAGACAGTGCGAATTCTTTGAAAGTTCAGATACAAAACTGGCAGACAGAATATGATAGCCGAAAGGCTAAATTGGATGTGGCAACGGCGGCGAGAGATCAGCTTTTGACAGATATTTCTAATGAATTAAATTTAGATTTTCAATTAGATGATCTCAAAAAGCAGAGAGATGAGATTGCCAAAATGCAGCAGAATGCCGTAGGGGCAAGCATCGAGGCACCGATTTCCGGCACCATCACCAGTGTGACCGTGAAGGCAGGCGATGAGGCACAGCCGGATACCGCTCTGGTGACCATGCAGCCGGAAGGCAAGGGCTATACCATGAGCTTCTCCGTGACCAATGACCAGGCAAAGAGACTTTCCGTAGGAGATAAGGCGGATTTGGTGAATTCCTGGAGATACGATGATATGGATATTACTCTGGCAAGCATCAAGCCGGATACCACGGATCCCGGACAGAAGAAGTTACTGACCTTTGATATCACCGGAGATTCGGTAACTCCCGGTCAGACCCTGAATGTCTCCGTAGGACAGAAGAGTGCGAACTATGATCTGATCGTGCCAAACAGTGCGATCCGTGAGGACAGCAACGGTAAGTTCATTTTGACCGTAGAGTCCAAGAGCAGCCCCTTAGGCAACCGCTATGTGGCTACCCGTGTGGACGTGGAAGTACTGGCAAGCGATGACACCCAGTCTGCCATCAGCGGAGCACTATACGGCTATGAGTTCGTCATCACGACTTCCACACAGCCTGTGGAGGCAGGAAAGTTAGTCAGACTGGCAAACAATTCATAAACAAGGACCAGATAGTATGTTTCGGATGCAGATAAAAAATAACAGAAAGTGCATATGGTGGTATGGCAGTGCAGCAGTATCCTTTCTGCTGTTCATGATCCTGCTTGGCTGGACGAATCATCTGGCAACTGCCCAGGATGCCCAGCAGATGGCATATCGCTGGAGCGGCAACAGGGATGCGGCGCAGGTCAGCTGTTTCTTCTCTCCCAGAGCGGAAGTGACGGAAGATACCATTAAAAATTTTGAATATTCCCTGAAAAATACACTTCAGGAAGCGTCCATTGTAGAGACTTCCGAGAATCCCAGTGCAAGACTCTGGGTGGACGCCTACAGTGCGGACGGCAAGATCACACTGGTCAATGGGAGAAATACACTGGAAGCCAATGCCATCGGCATTGGCGGAGATTTTTTTCTGTTCCATCCGTTAAAGCTGATCACCGGATCCTATTTTTCGGGAAATGATCTGATGAAGGATTACTGCCTAATCGATCAGGATGCGGCATGGCAGCTGTTCGGTTCCAACGATGTGGTGGGAATGACCGTATATATCGGTAATGTCCCGCATATTGTTACCGGAGTGGTGAGACGTCCGGACGGCAGGATGGAGAAAGCCGCCGGCTTAAGCTCCACGGTGGTCTATGTGTCTTATGAGACACTGGCTGCCTACGGAACGGATAACGGCATCAATCATTACGAGATCGTCATGCCGAACCCGGTCAGCGGATTCGCCTACGATAAAGTAAAAGAAGGTATCGGTGTCGATGAGAAGAATGTGGAGATCGTAGAGAATACTTCCAGATATTCTCTGCTAAACCGCCTGAAAATGATTCTGAACTTCGGTACCCGTTCCATGAACGGTAAAGCTATTATCTACCCCTACTGGGAGAATCTGGCAAGAGGCTATGAGGATATTATTGCACTGCTTACGGTGCTTATGATTCTGCTATTGCTGTACCCGGTGGTGACGGTGATCTGGGCTTTCGTCCACTGGTGGCGGCATAAAGGCTGGACCCTTAAGGACGTATGGAATACCGGCCGGGATAAGCTGGAACGGGCGGCGGAACGCCGCAGGGAGAAGAAACATTCTCATAGAGAGACCGATGTTCTGGAAGAACTGGAACGGGAACTGGAAGAGGATCCTTATGCGGACAGCGAGTTTACCTGGCTGACCGATGAAATTGCCGGTAAGAATACGACGGAAGAAACAAATACACAACAGACCGATACAGAAGAGAAAATAACAGAACCGGAGGAAGAACAAGCATTACCAACAAGAAAAGGAGAGGGAGAATGAAAAAGAAAGGGAAAAGAATTGTCAGTCTGGCAGTAACTTTGGCGATGATCGCAGGATTAACCGCCTGCGGAAAGGACGGAAGCGGTAACGGCGGCAGCAGCGCTGCAGACTCCGGTTTGGCGAAGCAGTATGTATTTAAGGAACAGGCGCTGGACCTTGGCGTGGATTCCGACAATATGGGCATAGACCTGCTGACACTGCAGGGAGATACCGTGTATTTAATGTACGAAATCTATGATTACTCCGGAGATTATGTGGAAACGGATGTGAAGCTGGCAACGTTAACAACAGACGGTACCCTGGTTAAGACTGTAGATCTGCCGCTGTGGAAAGAGGGCGAAGCCCCGGCGGCTCCGGCACCTTCTAATGGCGTAGAGGAAGGAGATACCCCGGCAAACGAGGACGGCGGAGCAGTGGCACGGACAGTGGAAGATCTGTCAGCGGCAACTATGGATGTCATTGATGCACCGGTTTCCAACGATTATTCTTATATGAGTACGAATCTGCAAAGAGAAGCTATCGCAGCGGATGGCACAGTTTATGGAATCCGTAATTTTTATAAGGAAAATTATGTGGATGATGAGTATGTCAGTGAAAGTACTTATGCGTTGTTACACTGGGATGCAGATGGTAATATTACCGGTGAGACAGATCTGACAGACATGCTGACAGAAAAAGAAGACAGTTCTATCTGGATCTACGACATGATACTGAATGAGGATGGTTCCGTGACGTTCTTATTAAGTGGAGATGCCTGGAAGAAATGCACCGTAACCCCGGAGGGAGAACTGACGGATATGAAGGATATTCCCCAGAATGTGGCTGATATCCTCGGCAACGGCAGCCGTGTGGGTCTGACATCCGACGGAAAATACCAGATTACTTATTGGGATCTGGAAACTTATAGCGAGATGTATATTGCTTCTTACGATCCTGTGACGGATCAGATCTCAGAAGGCATTAAATTAGCAGATGCAATTTCCAACGGAGGCTATTACGGGCTGGTATCTATTGACGAGAATACGCTGTACTATTCCAACGATTACGGTCTGTACCGCTATGACATCCCAAAAGCGGAATCCACACAGATCATGAGTTACATCAATTCCGACCTGTCCACCACCAGCATGGACAAATTTGTCGTGCTGAGTGACACGGAATTCATCGGCTTCTATAATGATATTCAGGATGGCAGCAACAAAGGCGGTCTGTTCACTTATGTGAAGCCGGAGGACATCAAGGACAAAGCAGTACTGGTATTAGCCGGCAATTATATCGACTGGAACTTAAGAAAGAGAGTAGTAGAGTATAATAAGGCAAGCGACGACTATCGTATCGTAGTCAAGGATTACAGTACCTATAATACTTCCGAGGATTATGAACTCGGTACCAAGCAGTTGAACAACGATATTATCTCCGGTAACATGCCGGATATCCTGATCGTGAATTATGATATGGTGATGGACAGCTATATTTCCAAGGGACTGATTGCCAATGTGGATGATCTGATTGCAAAGGATGAGGAACTGTCGCAGAACGAATATCTGCAGAATGTATGGGACGCGTACCGTGCCGACGGAAAACTGTATTATGTGATCCCTTCCTTCTATGTCAGCACCATGCTGGGTAAGCAATCCATCTTCGGTGACCGTACTTCCATCACTATGGAGGAGCTGGAGGCAATTCAGGCGGGCATGCCGGAGAACCCTTCTATTTTCGGAGATACCGTGTTGCAGAGTGATTTCCTGAATCTGATGATGAGCTTCTGCGGAAATGACTTTGTGGATGTGTCCACCGGAAAATGTAATTTTGATACTGACAATTTCGTGGCAATGCTGACCTATGCTTCCGGACTGCCACAGGAGCATCCGGAGGATTTCTGGGAGGATTACTCGAACAACTATGAATCCCAGTTCCGTGAGAACCGGACACTGTTAGAAAGTATTACGATCAGCAGTATCAGTGATCTGAACCGTGAGATCAACGGTGTGATGGGAGAGGATGTCAGCTTTGTCGGATTCCCCACAGATGGGGATAACGGCTCCGTCATAATATCCGGCAATGTGACTTATGCATTGTCCGCCAAGTCTAAGAACCTGGGTGGTGCCTGGGATTTCGTACGCTATTATCTGACCAAAGACTATCAGGATCAGGTGAAGGATCAGGAATACAATCTGCCCGTAATGCGCAGCTCCTTTGAGGTTAACGTCAATGAAGCCACGGAGAGACCGTACTATCTGGACGAGAATGGCAATAAAGTAGAATACGATGAGACCTATTATATCAATGGGGAAGAGATCGTACTGCCCCAGATGACCAAAGAGCAGGCGGATAAGATCGTAAGCTTCATAGAGAGCATTAATAAAAGCGGATATTACAATGATGAGATCAACAACATCATCAACGAAGAGGCGGGAGCTTACTTCTCCGGTCAGAAGAGCGCGAAGGATGTGGCATCAGTCATTCAGAACCGTGTACAGGTCTATGTAAACGAGAACAGATAAATTTTAATAAGTATAAACAAGCATAAAATGGCGGTCTGTCAAAAAAGGCAGACCGCCATTTGCATTGGCGTATATATTCAGCTAAGCCGGATGGGGATCCCTTGCTTACGTAAATGTTCTTCCAGAGTCAGTTCATGTCCGTGATTCCTCAGCCATTTTTTATAGACACGATAGTCGGGCATGATGCTCTCCACCATGTTCCAGAAGTCTTTGGAATGATTCATATGGGTCAGATGGCACAGCTCATGCACCACCACATAGTCCAAAGGTCCTGCGGGACCGTAGATCAGTCGGTAGTTGAAGGATAGAGTGCCTCTCGAGGAGCAGCTGCCCCAGCGGGTCTTCTGATCACGGATGGTGATGGAGGTATAGTGTCCCCCGGTGAGTCTGTGGTAGTATTCCACCCGGTTCGTAAATACTTCTCTGGCGGCATTGCGGTATCGGTTTTCCAAAGCCTGCAGTCTGCGGGTCTCCGCAGCGGTCAGCGGCTGATTATCATAATATGCAGTATACATAATTCAAATATAACGCCAATTGCTTGAAATGTAAATGCAGAAACTGTACAATAGTGCGTGACGGTTTGAGAACAAAATGCCTGTTTCGAAAACAGAACCGGTCACAAAGCGGCACGGGCGCATTCATGTGACTAGTATATCGTAAATTAAATA
>DJEP01000081.1:0-10060 GCA_002431915.1 Lachnospiraceae bacterium UBA5895
CATCATCCCTACAAATCCGAATTTATCCGAGCCCCAATCAGGCTCTCAATCTACGATTTCCTTTTTTCTGCTACAACAGCTTTTTCAATTCCGCCATCTCCTCCTGTATTTCTTTTTCAAGCGCTTCGATTTTTCCCATAATTACCTCGGTAGGTTCATATTGAACAGCTTCATATACCACTTCTTTATATTTATTGATAGAAAGATCATACTCATTCGCGATAATATCCTCTACCGGTACAAAAAAGCTCTGCTCTGTCCTTTTTCTGTCATTCTCCGCTTCAAGATTATTGTATCTTGTAATAATATCGGGAATATCATTTTCCGCTATTGCCTGACGTTTGTCATCCAGGCTAAAGCCATCTGCCTTCATATCATAAAACCAGACTTTATCAGTACCGCCGGAACCGGTTTTGGTAAAGATAAGAATTGCCGTAGATACTCCTGCGTATGGTTTAAATACACCACTCGGCATGGAAATTACTGCATCCAGTTTGTTATTATCAATAATCTCTTTTCTGATCTGTTTATGAGCATTACTACTGCCAAATAATACGCCATCCGGAACAATAACCGCTGCTCGTCCACCCTTTTTCAAAATACGAAGGAACAACGCAAGGAAAAGTAGTTCCGTTTTCTTGGTTTTTGTAACCTTTAATAAATCTGCTGACACAGCTTCATAATCCAGACTTCCCTTGAAAGGCGGATTAGCAAGAACCAGACTGTATTTTTCTTCATCGGTATTTTGCTCTGACAAGCTATCCCGATAAGAAATATTCGGATTTTCTACTCCGTGCAACAGCATATTCATTGCTCCGATGCGAAGCATTGTTCTATCCATATCATTTCCATAGAACATCGTATTATTAAAATGCTCCCTCAATTTCTGATTCAGAAACATATCTGCATGGTTTTCTCTTAAATACGTCTGTGCTTCTATAAGGAACCCTGCACTTCCCATAGCCGGATCTATAATGGTATCATCCGGCTTCGGTTTTACTAACGCAACCATCATTTTTATGATATGTCTCGGTGTTCTGAACTGACCATTTGTACCTGCCGTAGCCACTTTGGAAAGTAAATACTCGTAGAGATCTCCCTTCGAATCCTCATCTCCCAATTCCAGCTTATCAATTCCGTCCACGATTTTAGAAAGCATGGCTGCTGTAGGGATCTTAAAAATGGCATCTCCCATATATCTTGCATAAGCGGAGTCTCCATCCTGATGCAGATTCTTGATAAAAGGGAACACCTTATTGGATATCAGTTCATACATTTCATCGGCAGAACCAAGATTTTTAAATTTACTCCAGCGATATCTCTGGCTCTCTCCGGGGAACAAAGTTTCATATTCTATCCCTAAAAAGTTAGCCTCATTTTCTTTTGTAGTTTCAACGTCATCCAGCTGTTTAACAAAAAGCAAATAAGTAAATTGTTCAATGACATCCAATGGGTTTGTAATTCCACCGGTCCAAAAGGTTTCCCATATTCTGTCAATTTTATTCCTAAGTTCCCCTGTAATCATATTTGCTTATCTCCTTGTCCCATCATTTTTCACCATGCACAAATCTATAAAGTGGTTTCCTCTCGTGTTCCCCTTTATATTTATGTTTTAATTATAAACTAGCCACCTAAGAAATTCCATAAATATTTCCGTTTCTTACTTCGAGCAGAACACCCATCCCCAGAAAATGATGAAACCAAGAGGCGGGAATATCAGAGATACCAGAATCGCCAGAATAATACAGATTGCTGCAATAATACCGGAGCAATCTGAGCTGTGTCCATAATTTCTATTGTCGCAATTACAGTAAGGACCTTCACAACGGCTGTCATGGTGAGCATTGAAATCATATCCGTTATTCATAAATTCCATCCTTTCATAAAACTATTATTTTGTTTTTGTTAATAAAAAAATAGCGCAACCATTGTCCCATATACCGGACTCATAGATGCGCTATTTTTTCTCTTAATTGCATTTTTTCAACTTTTTATACTTGTCCTTGTAAACATGCATTTAGCCTTTTCATCTTTATCCCGGCAGAATCACCCTGAACCCTGTCTTAATAATTCCTATCCCCACCGGGATTAAAATGATCGTACAACAAAGAAGCACTCCCACGCCTGCCAGGATCAGTCCGACCGGTAGCAGGATCAGCAGCCACACACATGCCTTTAAAATCGCTCCGGTAATCTTATATGCTATTCCGAATAAAATCGTTAATACCAATAAGCAAAGTATAAATGAAATCATGGCTTTTCTCCTCTCTTTCTGCACTTTTTCATAATCTATGCCACCATTTTTAAAATCTATTCGTTCTTTGTGATCATTATATTCTGCCTTTACATTTTTTTCAGTTTCCAAAAGCACACGATACACCTCGTTATCGTATCGTTTTCATACAAAAAAGGACAGAGGATTGATATCTCTGCCCGTTTCTTATTTTCCCATTCATGCATGATCCCGGAACATTATGCATTCCTTCACTGCATCCAACAGTTTCTTCTCATCCATGGGTTTCGCCAGGTGCGTGTTCATTCCTGAAATCCGGCTGTTGATAATATCTTCCGCGAAAGCATTGGCACTCATGGCAATGATAGGAACATTGTCCGCATCGGACCGCTTCATGGAACGGATCCTGCGTGTGGCATCCCAGCCGTTCAGCTTCGGCATCATAATATCCATGAGGATCATATCATAATATCCCGGCTCCGATTCAGCGAATTCTGCCACCGCTTCCTGTCCGTCCGCAGCACAGTCCACAAGGATGCCGTGAGCTTCCAGCATAAATTTCGCAATGTCCCTGTTCAGTTCATTGTCTTCTGCCACCAATGCCCGCAATCCTTCTATGGAAATCTCTTCACAGTTCACCGGTCTCTGTTGATCCTCCGGTGTGCCGATCCGGAATGGAATAGTTATAATCACTGTGGTTCCACTGCCTTTTTTACTCTCCATCGTGATTGTCCCGTTTAAATGCTCCGCCAGTTTTTTTGCTATGGCAAGTCCCAGTCCGGTTCCCTCATATTTGGACCGGCTGCTTTCATTTTCCTGCGAAAACATATCAAATGCGTGCGGCAGAAAACTCTCACTCATGCCGATTCCGTTATCCGCACAGCCAAATTCATAAATAACCTGTTTGTCATCCGCAAATTTTTCTGTGCACCATACTCGTATACTGCCACCGGGATTAGTGAATTTCACCGCATTATCACAGACAATGGTCAACAGCCTCTCCACATACACCGGATTTCCGATCAGATGTGTATGCCTGATATCTCCCTTTTCCCAGTCCACGATATATTCTATCTTTTTGTCTGCAGCCTGTGTCTGCTTTATGGTGTTTGCTCTGTTCAAAAGAGCTGTCAGTTCAAAAGAAATCTCCTGATCCACCACGTCTCCCGACTCCAGTTTGTTCATATCCAAAATATCATTTACAATAGTGACCAGGTATTGTGAAGAGGCCATGACCTGCTCTCTGCACTTCTTCTGTACCTCAAGATCCTCCGGAAACCGATTCGCAAGTTCCAGAGTACCGATAATTCCGTTCATGGGAGTCCTGATATCATGACTCATATTGGACAAAAAACGGGATTTCAAAGCCACCGCTTTTTTTGCTTCCTCCACCTGGTACAGCAGCTCCTGTTCTCTCTTCTTGGTATCGCTGATACTGCGGATCAGGCAGAGAACATGAGTCAGCATACCGTTTTCATCCCGCTTCTTTTCCACAAAACGAAGTCTGTGCCAGTCACCGTTCTTCATCCGGTATTCCAAAACCACCGTCTCTTCATTCTTCATGCGCTCCGGCAAAGTCTTCAGATCCACGAACCTGAAAAAGGCTTCCTGATACTCCTCCGCCACATACTGTCTGCATACTTTTTCATTATTTTCAGACAGCTTTCCGGATTTTATAAAATCCAGATGTTCCGTATCCCGGTTATTGATCTCCTCGAAACAATCCGCCTGAATATCGATCCGTGAAATATACTGGTAGGTTCTGGCGATGGAGGAAATGATCTCGTTGCTCAGTTTTACTTTCTCCAGAGTGTCCTGTAACTGCTTCTGGATCGCTTTCTCTTTATACAAAATGCTGTCTATATTCCGAAAGGCCAGAAAGATATGAAACTGCCCGGCATCCACCTGTCCCTTCACCGCATATGCTTCATAGTACCTATCCTTTCCTTCTTTCGAAACGCTGTGATAATGATAGGTGATTTTCTCTGTTCTCTGAAGCCTGCGTTTCATATTCTGACAGGTAAACTAGTCTGTAAATTCCTCTTTCTCTTCTTCAAGGATAAAATTCTCTGCATAAATTTTTGCAAATTCATCAAAAGTGCCGAACATGTGGTCTCCCTCATCCACAAGTGTTCCGGCATTCGTATTGTCGACAAGCTGTAAAATTTCATATTCACCGGAATTCAGTTCAATCCGGTAAACAGATACGTATTCCGGCAATAATTTACTCAGAATCTCATTTTCATTCTGTTCATAATGCAGCATCATAGTTTTTCCCTTCTACCCAACATAAATAAAGACCGTCTGTAAAAAAGTGCACAATAACAGACGGTCCAAAATAAACATACCCCTTTTTTCAGGAATTTGCTGCAACCGGCTGTCATAGTCTGATTTCCCTTAAGTCTCAAATCTTAAAGTTTCAAACCTTAGACCCATCTGGCTTTGTGTCCCCGTTTTTCAGCGGGTTTACTAAAGATTCAATTATAACATCATGATTATACTCGCATGTTTCTATGATGTCAATATTCCTACATTTTCTCCGGAGCTTCAAATCCCAGCATATCAATGCAAGTCTCCAAAATATCTCTGGTCAGCACCAGAAGTGCTACCAGTCCCTGCTTGCGCTCCTCATTTTCTTCTCCCAGGATCTTGGTCTCATGGTAGAAGTGATTGAACGCATTGGCAAGATCATAAATATACGCACATACCTTATGGGGAGCCAGCTCCTCTCCTGCGGTGGCGATCATGCTATTGAACTGTGCCAGTTCCATGACCAGTTCTTTCTCGGAAGCATTGCCGGGCTGCTGTAATTTCACAACTTCCAGGTCTCCTTCCTGCTCCTTATACTTATTCAAAATGGACTTGATACGTACAATGGTATACAGGATATAGGGACCGGTATCTCCCTCGAAAGAAGTAAAGCGGTCAATATCGAAAATATAATCTTTGGAAGCCTGATTGGACAGATCGCCGTATTTCAGCGCAGAGATAGCAACTACATCCGCTACCTTTCTCGCCTCGGCATCTTCCATATCACGACCTTCCTTGATCTTCTTGTACATCTCATCCTGGGTATCCTTAATCAGGTTCTCCAGACGCATGACACCGCCCTGTCTGGTCTTGAAGGGCTTGCCATCCTTGCCGTTCATGGTACCAAAACCTAAGAACTTAAGCTCCGTCTCCGGCTCTACCAGTTTCGTCTTGCGGGCACAACGGAATACCTGCTCGAAATACAGTTCCTGACGCTTATCCACCACGTAGATCAGCTCATCGGGATGGTACAGCTTCATACGCTCCATAATGGTAGCCAGATCTGTGGTATTGTACAGGGAAGCTCCGTCAGATTTTAAGATCATGCAGGGAGGGATCTCCTTGGTATCGGTCTCTTCCTTGACATCCACCACCAGTGCACCCTCACTTAAGTGCGCATAACCGTTGTCCTTCATATAAGCGACCATCTCCGGGATGATGTCATGGACATCGCTTTCTCCCTTCCACAGATCGAATTCTACGTTTAATTTGGAATAGTTCTTCTTCAGGTCATTCACAGACACATTGATAATGTGCTTCCACAGAGCACGATATCCTCTGACACCGTTCTGCAGCTTGAAGGTTGCTTCCATTGCCTTTGCCTTGTACTCGGGATCTTCCTTGGACCTGGCGCTGGCTGCGGGATAGATTTCTTCCAGTTCGCTGATGGTAAAGGGTGCCTCTTCGGGATATTCCCCGGTGTAATTTTCATCAAAATATACCAGATCCGGCTGTCTCTCCTGTAAACCGGTGATTACCAGACCCATCTGCAGTCCCCAGTCTCCCAGATGCACGTCACCGATCACCTCATGACCCACATAACGGCTGATACGCTTTACACTCTCACCGATGACTGCAGAGCGTAAATGTCCTACATGCAGAGGCTTTGCCACGTTGGGTCCACCATAATCGATGATAATCTTCTTGGGATGTTCCGGCTTCTCCAGACCGAATTTTTCATTTGCTTCCATGCCCTGTAAATAGGTAAGCAGAAATGCCTCACTGACCTTCAGGTTCAGGAATCCGGGTGCTACTGCCACCACTTCGGAAAATACCCTGCTGTCTGCAAGCTTGCCTGCCACATCATTTGCGATCATGATGGGGGCTTTTTTATAAAGCTTTGCTCCCGCCATGGCACCGTTGCACTGATATTCGCACAGGTCGGGACGGTTGGAAAGCATTACTTTTCCCAAGCTTCCGTCATAGCCTGCCGCGGTAAAGGCCTGCTGCATTTCCTCTGTCAGCATCTCTAAAAATTTCTTCATGTAAAATAACTCCTATCTGCAACTCTATTCATACGCAATTGTGCTTATGCTCCTGCGTTGTTTTCACTGTTCTTACTATAGCTTAAAATCCATGGAATCGCAACCAGTATTTACGCGTTCTCCGTCTGTGCTTCCCTCTCCGCTTTGGAAAAGGCACAGCCGCAGTAATTCTGGCGGTACAGTTCATACTCTGCGGACAATTCGATGGATCTCTTATACCCATTCTTTTTCTTGAAATCCGAAGGCAACCAGGGAATATCGTATTCCCCTGCCAGGATCTGTCCGATCTCGTTAATCTTCGCAGCGTTTTTTAAGGGACTGATGGTCAGAGTCGTGGCAAAGTAATCATAGCCGCCACCTGACGCCAGCTCTGCGGTCTTGCGCAGACGCAGGTCAAAGCAGCGGAAGCACCGTTCTCCCCCTTCGGGGCAATTCTCATATCCTTTTGCCATCTCATAAAATCGCTGTAGCTCATAATCTCCCTCGATAATGTCGATGGACCAGCCTTTTTCTTCTTTATTATAAGCTGCAATCAGGCGCTTCTGCTCCGCCACACGCTTGTGATATTCCTCTGAAAAAGAAATATTTGGATTGTAATAAAATACCGTGATCGAAAAATAACGGCACAGATATTCCAGACAATAACTGCTGCACGGTGCACAACAGCTATGCAGAAACAGGCGGGGCGGCCGGTAATCCGGCGCTGCCTCGCCCTTCTCCTGTAAGGTATTTAAAATTTTCTCTAATTCTTTCTGATAATTTACCTGATTCATGCGGTTCTCTTTCCATTTATCTATGCTCCGCATATCTTACCCAATATCGCCTGCACGCAGTCATATCATGCAAGGTATGCGACACTGTTCCTTGCCTGCGATCATTATAGCATATTTTTCAAACTCTTTCCAAACGTATTCCGTCAACTACAGCAGATAAAATCCCGCACTTCCCGCGGGCACAGTCACTTTTCCGCCGGCAAATACTGCTTCGCCGCCAAAGGTATACAGCGCCCCCTTTGCCGTATAATCTCCGTCGAAGCTGACCTCTCTGTCCGCCGGATTGATGATGACCAGAATTTTCTCCTTATCGTCACTACGCAGGTATGCTAAAGGATACTGCTTTTCTTCCGCATAAACGAACTCGATTTCTCCGCGGCTCTGCAATGCGCTGTGAGCCTGACGGATGTCGATCAGTTTTTGGATCTCATGGTACAGGGAATCCGGATCTGCCATCTGCGCCTCTACCGTGGGACGGTCTGCAGCCTCGTCCTGTTTTACATAAAGTTTTTCCTTCGGTGCTGCACTGAAACCGGCATTGGTGGTATGATCCCACTGCATGGGAGAACGGGAACCGGTACGTCCGTAACCGCCCTCTACGGAATGCAGATTTTCCACATAGCGCATACCGATCTCATCCCCGTAATACAGGAAGGGGGCACCGGGCATGGACAGGAGGAAAGCAAATGTCACTTTTAACTCATCCCCATGGATGCTTCTCGCCAGTCGGTCCATATCGTGGTTGCCGGAAGGAATGCAGATCAGACCCTTGCGCTGGGCTTTTTCATAATTTCCCTTGTATTTCTCTACAAAAGCCGCCGCATCTCCTTTTCCTCTTCCGGAGAAGAAAGGCTCCTCGCAGCGGAACAGATCGTTATAATGAGACGGTCCGAAATGTAACAGGAAGTCCATGTGGAAGCCGCCCTGCAGGGACTTATCCGGCTCACCCCACTCAGACACCAGCACTGCCTCGGGGAACTCCGCATCCAGAAAAGCTCTTACCTTTCTCCACAAGGCGATATTTCCCTTGCCGTCCTCATCGTTTTTCACCAGAGAGCCCGCCATATCCACACGGAAGCCGTCGCAGCCCATGCCGATCCAGAACCGCATGACATTTTCCATTTCGGCAAGCGTTGCCTTAGGACCGGGATCGTCGGGATCCTGCTGCCAGTCCTGTGTTTTTTTATAAAAGCCGTAATTCAGTGCCGGCTGGTGTGCGAAGAAGTTCACGATCACAGAGCCTTCTCTCTCGGAAATACCGCACAGGCTGCCCATATTCTCCAGATGTCCCCAGGTGCTGTCGGTCCAAATGTAACGGTCGGTAAATTCGTTGCGGTCCGCCTTGCAGGACTCTTTGAACCAGGGATGCGCCACGGAAGTATGTCCCGGCACCAGATCCAGCAAAATATGCATATCCCGCTTATGTACTTCATTAAACAGGCGCTTTAAGTCCGCATTTGTACCGTATCTGGGAGCCGCCAGATAGTAGTCCGCCACGTCATACCCCGCATCTCCGAAGGGTGATGCAAAACAGGGATTCATCCAAATCGCATTACATCCCAGTTCCTTAATATAATCCAGTTTTTCTATGATACCCTGAAAATCACCGATACCGTCACCGTTGGTATCCAGAAAAGACTGGGGATAAATTTCATAAAAGATTGCATTATCAAGCCATTTTGCCATGTTTTTGCTCCTTCCCTTTTCTTCACGTTTCTTGTAAAAAACGTTTTCCGTCACTTTCTTTTACCATACCATAGAATGGCTACTTGTACAACTATGAAAAAACCATTATAATAGGAACGCATAATAAGTGATGCCAGGGTCTAACGGTCTAAGCCCACATGAGCTTGCTCATAGGTGGGTGAAAACCTTGAGACCCGCCCCGATATGAGCATAAAAAGGAAGCGTAAGCTTCACGATATGCGAATAGCGGATTTGATCGTGAGAGTGCTCTGCACGAAACGATCCAAGGGCATCCAACCAGGATAAAATAAGAACGAGGTCTATCATGTTAACACAAAAAGTAAGCACCATCGATGAACTTTTACAGTTCGTAGGCAGTCTGCGCGAAAAGCACGGTGTGCGTCTCTGGTTCCGTGGGGAAGAAAATGCGGATCTGACACTGATCCCCTCCATCCAGCGAAGCCAGAAGCGCCTGGACTCCGAACGCTATATTACCAACGATTTCTATATCCGGGCAAGACAGATACTGGACAATCCTCCGGATAAACACAACTATGCCGGATGGGTCTCTCTGATGCAGCACTACGGTCTGCCCACGAGAATGCTGGACTGGACTCAGTCCCCTCTGATTGCCGTATTTTTCGCCACAGAGACTTACCGGGAGACACCCGATACCGACGCCTGCGTCTGGGTACTGACACCGGGGCTTTTGAATGAGAAGGAAGGCTTCGGTAACTGCATCTACCCCATTGATGCAGACACCACACAGGAAATGCTGCTGCCCGCCTTCAAACACAACCATCACAATCCGGAGCTGAAAAACAAGATCCTGGCATGCAGTTCCACGGAGAACAACCTGCGTATGTACTCCCAGTACTCCAACTTCACCGTACACAACTCTCTGGAGCGCCTGGAAGATATCTGCGATGAAAATATGCTTTACAAGATCATTATTCCTTCCGATCGGAAACAATATTTTATTGAAAGTCTCCGGGTATTCGGCATCTCCGAAAGCTTTGTATACCCCGATCTGGATCATATATCGAATGATTTGAAAGATTCCTATGGAATCT
>DJEP01000081.1:10095-18568 GCA_002431915.1 Lachnospiraceae bacterium UBA5895
TGAAGGACTCATATGGGATTTAGCGCGAGCTGAACTGTTCGTTTTATTTTCGATTCATTAATAAGAAAGGAAATATACACATGAAAATCGTATTACAGCATCTGACCAAGAAATTCCCCGCCCGCGGTCCCGTCCGCGGCAGGAAAAACCGCGAAGATGTCATCGCCGTAAATGACTTCGACTTCGAGATCCCCGACGGCAAGCTGATCGGACTCTTAGGTCCCTCCGGCTGTGGCAAAAGTACCGCACTGAATCTGATCTGCGGTCTGTTAAAGCCCACCGAGGGCAAGATCTTTTTCGGGGAAGATGATGTCACCGGGCTCCCTCCCGAGAACCGCGGCGTCGGCATGGTGTTCCAGAACTATGCCCTCTACCCCCATCTCACCGTGGAGAAAAATATCCAGTTTCCCTTAGAGAACCTGAAGGGTGCCGACAAGCTTTCCAAAGAAGAGATGAGCAAGCGTGTTCTGGAAGCGGCAAAGCTGGTACAGATCGACCACCTTTTGGAGCGTAAGCCCAACGAACTTTCCGGCGGTCAGCAGCAGCGTGTTGCCATCGCCAGAGCTTTGGTCAAGCTGCCCCGCGTTCTGCTTTTGGACGAGCCCCTCTCCAATCTGGATGCCAGACTCCGTCTCCAGACCAGAGAAGAAATCCGCCGTATCCAGCAGGAAACGCAGATCACCACCATCTTCGTTACCCACGATCAGGACGAAGCCATGAGCATCTCCGATATGATCGTCGTTATGAAGGACGGTATCGTACAGCAGATCGGCAAGCCCCAGAACGTATACGACGATCCCGTGAACCTGTTCGTTGCCAAGTTCCTCGGCACGCCCCCCATCAATGTTTTTGACGGCGAGGTGAAAAATGAGCAGTTATACATCGGTTCCGAGGCTGTCCTGCCCACTCCCGGAGTAGCGGATCAGCCCGTGCATATCGGCATCCGCCCGGAAGGCTTTGTATTAAAAGAGGACGGCCCGCTTTCCTGCGATCTGGTGCGTCTGGAAGTCATGGGCCGGGATGTAAGCATTGTTTCCACTCATGAGAAATCCCAGAACGTCACTATTCGTTCTATCATAGATGCGGAAGAAGGGAAATCTCTCCCTGTGGGAAAAGTACATTTTTCCTTAAAGCCCGCAAAAGTATTTCTCTTTAGTACCGACACCGAAGAACGCATCCGTTTCTAAATATTTTATCCGATTTTGCAGTCCGGCGGTATTCATGGGCTGCAGAAAGAATTGAGGTTTCTTATGGAAAAGCAAAATCTGAAAGCCTGGCTCTATCTTTTGCCGGCATTCCTGTTCCTGGGTGCTTTTATGATCTATCCTCTTATCGACGTATTTGTGTACTCCTTTGAAGAGGGTTACAACTCCGCATCCCAGACCTTTTACGGCGTAGGTATGTACAATTATTCCTACGTGCTTCACGATCCGTATTTTTTACAGGCATTGAAAAATACATTTATTCTGGTCATCATCACCGTCCCGGTCTCCACCGGACTGGCGCTTCTGATTTCCGCTGCCTTAAGCTCCATCAAACCGCTGCGGGATCTGTTCCAGACCATATTTTTCCTGCCCTACGTGACCAATACCCTGGCCGTAGGTCTGGTCTTTATGATCCTGTTCAAAAAGACCCCCTACTCCGATGGTCTGATCAATCTGCTGATCCAGTTTTTCGGGGGCAGTTCCGTGGATTTCATCGACGGACCCTACTGGGCGAAAATGTTCGTGCTGTGCTTTTACACCATCTGGATCGTTATGCCTTTTAAGATCCTGATCCTGACCAGCGCTCTCGCCAGTGTGAATCCCATGTACTACAATGCGGCAAGAGTGGACGGCACTTCCCGTTTCCGGATGTTCACCAGGATCACACTGCCTATGATCTCCCCTATGGTATTCTACCTGATCATCACCGGTTTTATCGGCGCATTCAAAGCCTACAGTGACGCCGTGGCACTCTTCGGCACGAACCTGAACGCCGCAGAGATGAATACTATTGTCGGCTACGTCTACGATATGCTCTACGGTGACAGCGGCGGATATCCTTCCTATGCTTCCGCAGCGGCGATCCTGCTGTTCGCCATCGTCCTGACCATCACCTGCATCAATCTGCTGGTCAGCAAGAAGCATGTCCACTATGTATAGGAAAGGAGGTCATTATAATGTCTGATGTTACATCTGATTATAAAAAACAAGAGAAACGCACCCGGATCCGCGGCAATATCCAGAGCGGAATCATCTACTTTTTCCTGTGTCTGTGGTCGCTGATCGTGTTGTTTCCTTTTTACTGGATGGTACTTACCTCCGTAAAAAGCTACGGTTCCTATAATGCGGAACATATTCCGAAGTTTTTCACCCTGTCTCCCACGCTGCAGAACTACGTGGATGCCTTTACCACCGTCTCTCTGGGAAGATATCTGTGGAACACTTTGTTCTTCACCGTGGTCACCACCGCGATCATGCTGGTGGTCATCACCCTGGCGGCTTTCGCTTTTGCAAGACTGGATTTTGCCGGAAAAGATCTGATCTTTACATTATTTTTATCCCTGATGATGATCCCCAATGAGCTGGTGGTCATTACGAATTTCACCACTATCACGAATCTGAATCTGCGCAATACCTTCACCGGTCTGATTCTGCCTTCCGTGACCAGCGTATTTTACATCTATCTGCTGCGGGAGAATTTCGCCCAGATCCCGGATGAACTGTATTATGCCGCCAAGGTGGACGGCACTTCCGATCTGCGGTATCTGCGCAAGGTCATGGTGCCTATCTGCAAACCTACATTGATCACCATCGTGATCCTGAAGGTCATCGAATGCTGGAACTCCTATGTGTGGCCCAGACTGATTACCGATGACCCCAATTACTATCTGGTGTCCAACGGCATCCAGGAGATCCGTGAGAACGGTTTCGGTCGGGAAAACATCCCCGCCATGATGGCTGCGGTGGTTGTGATCTCCGTTCCTTTGGTGGTGTTGTTCCTCGTATTCCGTAAAAAAGTCATGGCAGGCGTTGCCAGAGGAGGTACCAAAGGATGAGTCGATTCACCAAAAAACTGGCATTGTTATGTACTGTGGGCGCTCTGTCCCTGTCCTTAACCGGCTGCCACGGTTCCAAGGGTCTGCCGGAATTTACTGTTCCGGAGGAATTCGATACCTCTCGGAACTATGAGATTACCTTCTGGGCGAAAAACGATACCAACAAGACCCAGACGGAAATCTACAAAAAAGCCATCGCCGATTTTGAAGCCCTATATCCCAATATCACGGTGAAACTGAATCTGTATACGGATTACGGCAAAATATACAACGATGTCATTACCAATATTTCCACCAATACGACACCCAATGTCTGCATCACCTACCCGGATCACGTTGCGACCTATCTCACCGGACAGAACACCGTAGTCCCTCTGGATGATCTGTTTGCCGATGAAAAATACGGTCTTGGCGGCACGGAGCTTGCTTATGACGGTCCTACCCGGGAAGAAGTCATTCCTCAGTTTTTGAATGAGTGCTCCATCGACGGTCACTACTATGCCGTACCTTACATGCGTTCCACCGAGGCCTGCTACGTGAATAAGACCTATGTGGAAGCGCTGGGGTATACCCTGCCGGATGTGCTGACCTGGGATTTTATCTGGGAAGTCTCCGAGGCTGCCACCGCCCAGAACGCGGACGGCACCTACGTGGTTAACGGACAAAACGTCCTGATTCCGTTTATCTACAAGTCCACCGACAACATGATGATCCAGATGCTGAAGCAGAAGGGGGCCGGATATTCCACGGAGGACGGTACCATTGAACTGTTCAACGATACCACCACAGATCTCCTGTACGACATTGCCGGGCATGTAAAAAGCGGTGCTTTTTCCACCTTCAAGATCTCCGGTTATCCTGCGAACTTCCTGAATGCCGGACAATGTATTTTCGCCATTGATTCCACTGCCGGTGCTACCTGGATGGGTACGGACGCTCCGCTGTCGGATATCAGTGAAGACTCTCTGGTGCAGTTTGAGACTGCTGTACGGATGATCCCCCAGTTCGATCCGGAGCATCCCGAAATGATCTCCCAGGGTCCTTCCGTCTGTGTTTTTAATAAAGCGGATTCTCAGGAAGTCCTGGCTTCCTGGCTGTTTGCCCAGTATCTGCTGACCAACGACGTGCAGATCGCTTATTCCGAGACCGAAGGGTACGTTCCCGTGACCTCCAAAGCTCAGAATTCCGCCGAGTATCAGGATTACCTGGCTAAAAGCGGTACGGACAACAGCACACATTATGCGGTGAAAATTGAAGCTTCCAAGCTATTGCTTGACAACGTGGACAGCACTTTTGTCACTCCGGTCTTCAACGGTTCCGCATCCTTGCGTGATGCCTCAGGGCAGCTGATTGAAAACGTGGTGAAGTCCACCCGTAGAAAAGAGACCGTGGATGACGCCTATATCCAAAAGCTCTACAGCGATGTGGAAAGCCTGTACCGTCTCGGTCAGGGAAGTGACACATCCTTCGGAAAAAAAGAACTGGGCGCTATGCCCCGTGCTTCCGTAATCCTGCTGAGTACCCTGGCAGTCACCTGGATCCTGATCCTTCTGTATGTAGGAAAGGAATATAGGAAGAATAAAAAGAAATAACTTTTCCGCTCCATTCGCAGGCTGACCTCTGATGGTATTTTCCCTGCGGATGGGACTCTTTTTCCAAAAAATCTTGATTTATCTTGTTTTTTGGGTATAATGGAACTGTTCGGTGCCTAAGCGACCGGATAATTGAGGAGATGTCTGTGTATCTGCACAGACCCATATGCGCTTTAAAAGCGCAGGAATGGAGGATTATTATGAAAAAAAAGACACTTGCATTAACCATGGCTATGGCTTTGGTTCTATCTCTCGCTGCATGCGGAAACAATAGCGCAGATGTTGCATCTGAGTCTACCGCTGCTGCCACCACAGAGGCTGCTGCTACCGAAGCTGCTACCACAGAGGCTTCTACCGAGGCTGCTGAAGCTGTTGCTGATGAGAAGTCCGAAGGTGTTATGACCTATGAAGAGTACATGGCTGCTGATCTCGATTCCGAAGTTGTGATCGAGACTTATGTTCAGGCAAAACAGTCCTGGTGGGATGACAAGGCTACCCTGTACACCCAGGATCAGGACGGCGCTTACTTCATCTACAATTCCGTATGCTCCGAAGAGGATTATGCAAAGCTGGTACCCGGTACCAAGATCAAAGTAACCGGTTATAAGACCGAGTGGTCCGGCGAAGTAGAGATTGCGGAAGGTGCTACCTTCGAGATCGAAGAGGGCAGCTATATTGCTCCCGTTACCGATGTGACCGATCTGTTGGGTACCGATGATCTGATTAACTACCAGAACCAGTTTGTAGCTTTCAAGGGCATGACCGTAGAAGCTGCAGGTCAGGATGCTGACGGCAACGATGTTGCTTTCCTGTACAACTGGGACGGTTCCGGCGAAGACGGTAACGACCTGTACTTCAACGTATCCCTGAACGGTCAGACTTATACCTTCACCGTTGAGTCTTATCTGTGCGACAACACCACCGAAGTTTACAACACTGTAAAGAACTTAAAGATCGGTGACACAGTTGATATGGAAGGCTTCCTGTACTGGTACGAGGGTGTGAACCCTCATATCACTTCCGTAACCGTGAAGTAATTCATCCGGGGAAAATCTTATGAAAATAAAAGAGTTGTCCTCATTATGAGGGCAGCTCTTTTTTACTCTGCATAAATTCTTCCGTCTCCTGCCCCGGATCAGACACGACCTGCCTGTCTCCCGGCGCATTCCATCTTATCGTGTATATCGCATTCTTATAGACTCTTGCACTTCCATTTGTTATCATTGTTATCTTTGTTATTCATGATGTGCTCATTATTTTCTGCTCTCATACCATTTCTTTGCGATTTGGAAGCCCTCCATGGGGACGCAGAATCGTTGGTCTCTTGGTGGCTGCAATGCGGCATCCAGTTCCTCCATGTTGAACCACTCCACGCTCTCCACTTCCTCTTTTTGCAGGGTAAGATTTTCTGCTTCTACCGGTCCGGTGTACATGTAGACGAATGCCACTTCATTATCCCGAAACATTTTCCCATGGAATTCTTTCTCGTATTGAATGTCAAAGCATCCGGCGAATTGCAGATCCTCTTTTGCTGCCGGGATTCCCAGCTCTTCATAAAGCTCCCGGATCGCCGATTCCTCCGGCTCATCCCCCGCCTGAATGTGTCCGGCGGACGAAGTATCGAACCTTCCCGGAAAACTGTCTTTCTCCGCGGAACGCTTCTGCAATAACAGCTGTGCTTTTCCGTCCTGTTCTCTAACGATCCAGATATGCGCGGTTCTGTGGCGGATGCCTTTTTCATGTGCCTCCGTGCGTTCTATGGTTTCCCCTGTGGGAATGCCTTTTTCATCTACAATGTCAAACATTTCCATGGTAATATGGCTCCTTTGTGTTTCTTTGCATTTTCCTATCTAAGATCTAATACCATCAGATCAAAATCATAATATTCTCCGTCGATCTTAAAATACGCCGGTGAAGTTCCGATTTTCCGGAATCCAAATCTTTCATACAGCTGGATGGCACGCCGGTTATCACTTCGGACTTCCAGATTGAGCAATTCTATTTCATGAGTTTTGGCATACTCAATACACTTCTGCAGCAAAGCGCTGCCAATCCCCTGCCCCCATTCCGACTTTGCCACGGAAATGCCGAATTCACTGCGATGGCTCATTCTTCTGGGGAATCCAATCAGACTGGCGTCTCCAATAATTTCTTCGCCTTTCCATGCCAGATAGAGAACCGAATGCTCCCCTTCTTTTATGCTCTGTATAAGCTTCTTTTCCGCTTCTGTCGAAACAGGCAGTCCCTCTTTTCCAAAGGACAGATAATCTGTTTCTCCACCCACCTGCACCAGAAATGCAATGAGCTTCTCCGCATCCTCCGGTACCGCTTCCCTGATATCGAATTCTTCCATGGCAGCCTCCTGCTCTTCTATAATCTGTTAATTGATCTGACTTGCAATCGTGGCAAGTTCTGAAGCAATACTTGCCCTCAGATGCTCCAATGCATTCGCGATCAATATTCCCGCAATAACAATAGCTGCTGCAATAATTATCTTGCCAATCAGATTCTGGTATTCTTTCATCCTGATTTTCTCCTTTTCGCAAGGTTACAAGTTTTATTCGTAATCAAAGATAGTCTTAGCCAGAATACGATCTCCGTATTTTGCCTTCCATTCCTGATGTGCTGCGGAAGCATCGTACACAGGCAACGCCTCCGGATCCATCTCCATCTCGATCATCAGGTCATGACGGTTCGGTCTCGACGTCACATTTTCATAAATATTCACTGTATGAACGCCCTCGATCTGCTTCGTTCGATCAAAGATTGCGCGGATATCCGCAAGCATCTCCCTGCTCGCCGCATCCTCCCGGTTCCATACATTTTCTTTAAATTTCACAATAATCAGGTGCTTCATTTAACATATCCCCCTTATCTTACTATTGCTGATATGTTTTATCCTACCACGGCATCACCTCAGCTACAACCAAAATATTCCTGCAAAATCATTTCTACTTTGTCTGCGTTCAAAGGATACTGTTTTGTTTCGTATGTAAGAATCAGATTTACGGAAGGAATGATGCCATGCCGACAATATAGTTTTATTTTGTCGCAGGCATGATTGCAATAGTCCGGATTATCCATCATTCCAAAATGCTCCCAATAGAAGTATTGTCCTGTAAAAGGATGCCGCATCACAAAATCCGGATATAAAATCACTCCATCCAAAACCAGTTTTTCTTCATAGTGAAACGGTATTTTATTTTGAAACAGCATTCTGTCAATAATTGCTTCTGATTTAGACCGCAGCATTTTCCCATGAGTTCCCTGTACTAATAGGTTTTCCGGATGTTTTGTACATTTTTCGTAGGGTTCCTCCTGCCACCGCTCTAGTTCCTTATCCAATGGTCTGAAATTCTTGGCAAGTAATTTCCCATACTCTGGATGATTCAATAAATATTCTGAGCCTATTTTAATCTTGTCTGTCTTTCTTAAATAGGCTTCCCATCCCGCAACCTCGCTCTCCAGTTCCTTTTTTCTATATTCATAATATTTTTTTAATGCCAATATTTCTGCCTGATTTCTTTCAGTTTTGGGAAGATAGTGTAGCCCATTCTCCTCTTTTATTTTCCATTTATATCGATTTTCATTTTTAAAGCATTGCAATTCTCCCTGCGGAAACTTTTTCTCCACTTTTTTAATTCTTTCTAGTTCTTTATTAATTTCCAATATTCTGTTTTCTATATTTTCGCGTGTAACCCTCACTTTTCCTCCTTTTGTCCCGATACTATAGCTTTCCCAGGGCATATTTTTATTTTTCTTGCTATCACGCCCCGGCTTTGCGATTCCCTCAGGGCGTATTCTTATTTTTCCTGCTATTGCGCCCCGGCTTTGCGATTCC
>DJEP01000081.1:18687-27644 GCA_002431915.1 Lachnospiraceae bacterium UBA5895
CTTTTCCTGCTATCACGCCCCGGCTTTGCGATTCCCTCAGGGCGTATTCTTATTTTTCCTGCTATCACGCCCCGGTATTGCAGCTTTCCCGGGGCTTATCCTTACTTTTCCTTCTATTTCGCCTCGAACTCACGATTCCTGCTGTACTTATTTTCCGCTTAGATACCCACGCAGGCGATTTCCATGAGAATCGACGGTAACAATCAGGGCTCCGTAGTCCATGGTGCCATACCAGGGAACCCGGATGTCCTCTAAGCGCTGCAAGGTCTCGGCATGGGGATGACCGTAGGAATTATTGCGGCCGCAGGAGATGATCGCGGCGGTGGGTCTGGCGGCATCAAGGAACTCGGTGCCGGTGGAATATCCGGATCCGTGATGAGCCACCTTCAGAATATCTACCCTGAAGCCCTTTTGTCCTCGTGTTTCCTGCAATACCCGCAATTCCCGAAGATCTTGCGCTTCCCGCAGTGCCTGCAATTCCTGTACCAGCTGCCGCTCCCCTTCGCCTTCCACATCTCCTGTCAGAAGAATGCTTATCTTCTCGGCGGCAGATCCCCCACTCGCGTCATTTGCCTCCCACTTCACCTTCTTCGCAAATACCTCCACATAAAAACATTCCGAATAGGTGTTGGCATCTGCAAGGGTCGTATTCTCCTCCGGGTGCAGACATATAAGACGTATTCCTCTCTCTCTGATCTCATCGCCGCATTTGATGTAGCTTACCGGTACTTCTGCCGCTTCCGTCGCAGCCAGCAGCGTGGCAAAAGTCTCTATGCGCTTCTCTTCCGCAATCGCCGGCAGGAACAGCTGCTCCACGGTGATTCCCCAGTCTGCGCCATTCTCCAGCAATTCTATTACGCCATTCATATGGTCTTCATCGGGATGAGACACGAACACCCCACGGAGCGACCGGATCCCCCGGCTCTTAAAATAAGGCTTCAGCACATATTCCCCGATGTTCTTCCGGCTGGTGCTGCCACAGTCGAAAAGATATGCTCCCTGCCCGGTCTCCACCACGATGCCGTCGCCCTGCCCCACGTCCAGAAAAGTCACACGACTCCCACGGTCAAAATTTCCTGTGAGCAATCCAATCGACAATCCCAAAATTATCACTGTTGCAATCCTACACAAAAATCTGCTCCTATGTATCATCACTTTCTGCCATTCACACCGGAATTTTGCCAAAGCATGCCGCCTTCTCACAGGATATATTCCGTAGCGCCTTCCGGCGTACTGCACCTTTTCTCTGCTACTATCCCTGACACCCTCATCCGCCCACGCACTTTTCAGCACTGCCTGTCTCTCCGGATATCGTCCATCTACCAGAGCACTTCCCGTCCCGTGAGCTCCACGCTGCATCCATGCTTCCGCATACTTCCTGCCAAAGACCAGCAGAAATATCCCCACATAATAAATAACAATCTGCCATACCGCAGGCCTCCCTACGCACCATATCGCTCCCGGCAGTTCTTCGAACCGCCCGCAGATCCACTCATACCACCACAGGATCAGACAATCCACTGTCCCGACAAATCCAAGTCCCGGAATCAACGACAGAATTCCGCCTGCCATCACCACACTCATAAATGGCAGCACCAACAGATTCAATAACACCGAATAGACCGGAATCTCATAGAAAAACCATAACTGGATAGGCAGCGTAAACAAAATGACTCCCGCGCTGGCAGTGAAGCCGCTTTTAACCGCCGACAGCATATGCTGAATCCCTTCGTACGCCACCTTGCGCCAGCCTTCCCGGTGCTTGTTTCTCTCATAGGCGGAATCCCTGCCGTCCCCGGAGAACACCGGCGTCAAAACACAGATTCCCAGCACCGCCCCGAAAGACATTAAAAAGCTCACATCAAAAAGTCTCTCCGGTTCCTGTAAGACAAACAATACCGCCATCAGTCCCAGTCCTGTCAGCATATCATAAGTCCTGCCCACAAATATCCCAAGCATCTGTAACAGATACATTCCGATGGCACGGCTTGCGGACACATTCATTCCCACCATCACACCATACATAAGCAGAGACGCCGCGCCGCACACAGCCGCCGCCCTGACCGGCATCCCCAGTCTCTTGAGTAACCGGTAAATTCCCATTCCAAGTAAGGTAATATGTAATCCCGATATGCTTAAGATATGGGCGATTCCGTTCCTTTGATACAGCGCCTTTACCTCTGCATCCAGTTCCTCCTTCTCCCCAAGCAGCAATGTCTGCATAATGGAGGCTTCTTTCACAGGAAAAACTTCTGCCAGCCTGTCGTGCAATACCAGTCGGAATCCATACAGTTTATCCCGCAAAAAATTGTAGTCCTCACCAGTTGCCAAAATCTGTGCCTTGCGCACTCTGCCGGCGATGCCTTTGCCAGCATAATAGACCTGCGCATCAAATTCGCCGGGATTAGTTGCTGTCGAAAATAGCGAAAAAGTCCCCTCCAGGACGATCTGCTGCCCGATCCTAAGATTTTGTAATTCTATCTCATTTGCCAGTTCACATTGTAATTTTCCAGAATAGGAATAAGTCTGATCCTCTCGGATCAAAGAAGTACATTTCAGAATAATTGCTTCAGAAGTTCTCGTGTCTATCCGTCCCGCGACTTTCACCGGACTTCCGTCAGGCGGCAGACCGGTGTTATCACACCGCCCCGCCCCTGTCAGTATTTTCCCTATGGCGATTGCTATCACGAGACACAGACACACTGTAAAAAGTGGTCGTCTCAATTAAGCTTCCTTTCCATTCAAAATCATTGCTCCAAAGTCGTTACGTAGTCCAGATTCCGCTCGAAGGTAGAATTGCTGAAAGTAGACGGTACCTCACCGTTGACCAGAATCTGCACTTTATTGATATTATCCAACTCTGCCAGCGAATTCACGATGGAGTAAACTGCTACCTCCGTAGATACATTATTTACCACCGTCAGGAAATTAGAATCCAGATTCACATAACAGATACCGTCCTTGGTGAGGATATTGACGATCTTCGTCTCCGGATTAATCACCGGATACAGTCCTTCGATCTGTCCGCTGGGACCGGCAATCAGCTCTTCCACCACGAAACGCTCCAGAGGAGTGTTGGTGGAATAATGCTTTTCTCTGTACGCTGCAATCAGTTTGTCTCCGTCCGCATTAGCAAAATACAGCTTTACCTTCACCAGTTCATAGGTATTGATCTCATTGCCGTCATTGTTGATAAACTGATCGGCATTCATCCAGCCTACCAGTTCTCCGGCATTGTCATACAGCTGGCTTCCCTCTACAGTAATGCCAACATATTTCACATTGGACAACTGCGTAAGCGTTCTTACGATTGCCGCCCGCACCAGTACCTCCGTGGTGGGAGATAATTCCGAATACGCCTTGTCCACATTGATCAGAAGTTTCCCGTCTTCCACTTCATAATCCAGTACCTGAAATCCCATATCAAGCGGTGCCTTATATTCCAGCTTTTCCGGGGTCGTTGAGAGATACTTCATAGTCTCATCCACCTGTTCTTCCAGTGTCTTGGTGTTCAGATACTGTTCATGTACCTCAACCTTCGTCTCCGCCGTATTGATATAATACATGGACATTTTCTTTCCGGTCTGGGGTTCTGTCGAGTCACATCCGGTCAACACTATCATCAGTGCAGACAAAAGACCGGTCAAAATATATTTTTTTATTTTTTTCATCGTTACACAATCTTTCATAAACAAATCCACAAATCCCTTTAAGAGGCGATGTATGTCAGCGGAATCTTCACCAGGAAGCAGGATCCCTGTCCTTCTGTACTGGTCACCGTAAGAGATCCCTTGTGCATCAGTACGGCACTCTTGGTAATCGCCAGACCCAGTCCGGTTCCTCCGATCTCTCTGGAGTGGGACTTGTCCACACGATAAAAACGTTCGCAGATGTGTGCCAGGGATTCCTCCGGGATACCGATACCGGAATCACTGACTTCAAAAGTAAAATACTGGTGATCCGCATCCAGTACCACCTTTACCCATCCATGGTCTTTGTTGTATTTGATGGCATTTTCCACCAGATTCGTCATAATCAGTGTCATCTTAACTTCATCAACTTCCGCCACCACGGGGCGCACGCTCTCAAATACGACTTCCACATCTTTTTTCCGGGCAATGGGGCGCAGTCTCTTTAAAATCAATTCCGTCAGATCATTGATATTCAGGGATACAATATTCAGATCCTGGACTTTTTTATCCATTTTTACCAACGCCAGCAGATCGGTAATGATCTGATTCTCTCTGTCGATCTCTGAGGCAATATCCTCCATGAATTCCCGATACAGTTCCGCCGGGGCATCTTCCTGTGCCAGCAGGGAATCCGCCAGTACCTTAATGGAAGTCATGGGAGTCTTCAGTTCGTGGGACACATTTGCCACAAATTCCTGTCTGGAATCATCCAGTGCCTTCATTCGTTTTAACAATTGGTTAAACGCATCTACGATATGTACGGTCTCCACATAATCTGGAACTGATATGGTCTCGTCGCTGAAGCCTTCCCGTACCGCATTGATTGCCTGAGTTACCCGATTGAAAGGCTTGGTCAGCGCCCGGGACAGCACGATTGCCAGTGCCAGGATTGCCACCATCATGATCACTTCCAAAATATATGCCTTACGGTTCAGCACTTCCTTGGCATTTACAATGCTGTCGTTGGAAATACTGGTCAGCATGACGCCGCGGATCGCATCCGGATTTCTTTTGCCGTTTTCGTCCGTGGTATTGGCTGTAGTATCCATGATGGGGGTGGTCATTTCTATGTAGCCGTGCTCCGGGTCGTAGTGAGAAACATTTTCCCCCTGAAAACACTTGATGACTTCCTCTGAAATGATCGTCTTCCCTTCACTGATGCCGTAGGTATCCTTCTCTACCTTGAAATTTTTGTTAATGATCATCACGCGGCCTTCGTACAGATTGGACAACATCTCCAGCTCCGCGTTAATGACTTCTCTGGAATTGCCGGTGTCCTCTCTGACGCCGTGGCTGCTTAAATAATTGTTGCTGACCAGGTGGTTAGCCAGGATCATCAGCTGATTCTGTACCACCGTGATCCGCTGTTCCACCGCCATGTCCTCGTAATTGTTCACAATGCCGTGACGCATAACGATACAGGGAACCAGTCCGATCACAAGAGTCAGCAGGAAAATGCGGGCACGAAGGCTTCGAAGTTCGATCATGCTCTCTATTTTTTCCCATATTGTTATGAATCGTTCTTTATTCCATTTCTTCACAATATAAAAACCTCAGTTCCGTTCACTCCGCTCATGGACAGAATGCTTTGCCTGCTAGCAGTCACGCTCATACCTCCACGACATGATACACGATTTCTCCGTGCTGACGCACTCTCGAAATCGCAACGCCCATTCGCATTCCGGACTACCGTCCTGCTTGCTCATGTTCGTTCACTCCGCTCATGGACAGAATGCTTTGCCTGCTAGCAGTCACGCATTCTGTCCATGGCTGAGTTTATCATTAAAGTAGTACCCAACACCCCACTTGGTATGGACGTACCTGGGTTCGCTGGGGCTTAACTCGATCTTTTCGCGCAGTCTCCGGATATGTACATCCACGGTGCGCACATCTCCGGGATAGTCCGTGCCCCACACGAGTTTTAACAGATTCTCTCTGCTGTACACTTTGTCCGGATTCAGCATCAGTAGCTCCAGTACCTCGAACTCCTTGGCAGTCAGTCCGATCTCCTTGCCCTGGATGTAGGCTCTTCTGCCCTCACGATCCAGCTTCAGATCACCGCTCTCTAAGATACCGGTATTCTCCGCAGTTCCCTTCTTCGGCTCCATGCGGCGGAAGATTGCCTTGATTCTCGCCTTTACTTCCAGAATATTGAAAGGTTTCGTTATGTAATCGTCGGCGCCGTATTCCAGCCCCAGGATCTTATCCATATCGTCTCCCTTGGCGGTCAGCATGATCACCGGCACGTTGGAAAATTCGCGGATCTGCTGGCAGACCTCGAAACCGGTCAGCTTCGGCAGCATGACATCCAGCAATATAATGTCATATTCTTTGTTATGCGCCATCTGCAGGGCTTCCTCTCCGTCATAGGCACAGTCCACTTCCATATTGTCCTGTTCCAGGCTGAAACGGATTCCCTTCACGATCAGCTTCTCATCATCCACTACCAGCACTTTCTTGCCTGCCATCTTCCTTAACCTCTCTATCTTACTTTTCTGTTCCCGGCACAATGTCCTTTTCATTGCACCGTAATCTTATCACATAACTTATCATAGGCATTCTGTTTGATGCCGGATACTTTCATGATATCCTCCGGTGTCTGAAAATCACCGTTTTTCTCCCGGTAGCGCACAATGTCCGCCGCCCTGGAAGCTCCGATTCCCGGAAGGGCACACAATTCCTCCTCAGATGCCGTATTGATATTCACAAGCCCTAATTCTGCAACCTGAGCAGCACTTTCCAGGCTCTCCGCTTCCTCTGTCGTAGGAAAATAGAGCTTCTGCCCGTCCGTCACCGGCTCCGCCAGATTCACGTAAAAAGGATCCGCCTTCTCCGTCATACCTCCCGCCAACTGCAGGGCTTCTTCCGCTCTGCTGCCCTCCGGCACTTCTACGACGCCCGGACTCTGCACCGCACCGCAGACATAGACATACAGCATCTTTTCTTCCGAAGACGCTTCGCTTATGCTGCCGGCATTAGGCTCTGCCGCCTGTTCCGCCGCTTCCAGTTCCGGATATTCCGCCACAGCCACAGATTCCCCTGACGGTATCAGAACAATTGCCTCGTCCCTGGTGCCGCAGCCGGTCAGGAAGAGCACGATACCTCCCAGTAAACCGATCAGACACCTATATTTTATTTTAGAAATCACTTTAAAAAACATCATAGTCCCCTTCCTGTCGTTCTTTTCCGGGGATTGCCTCTCTATGCTGTTAACTTTCATTGTACTGGAATCAGGCGGAATTTACAAGCCGTTTATCAGCTTATTTCCATTTGAAAATCACGATTCCCGCAATCGCCACCGCCATGCCGACCGCCTTACGCCACTCCCATGGCTGCTTCTCCACGCCAAACCATCCAAACAGTTCGATAATATACGCCACCGCCAGCTGTGCGACCACGATCAGCATTACCGCTTTCGCCGGTCCCAGGGCATCCATACTGCGAATCACAGTATACGTAATAAAGGCTCCGATGGCACCGCCAAGCAGCATGTATTTCGGCTCTACCTGCCACACTTTCAGAAAAGAAGTCCGCTCCGTGCACAGCCATGCCCCCAGGCATACCAACAGCGCCGTGAACTGCACAAAAGCACTGGCGGTCCAGATGCCGGAGGATTTCGTCACCTGGGTATTGAATACCCCCTGAATGCTCATCAGCGCTCCGGATACTAATGCAATCAAAAAACCGATCATAGGATTCTACCTCCTTTTTAGTAGTAGTCTATCCTCTGATCGGTTCCTTCATTCATATTTTACTGTATGGTTCTAGTTCTCTGTACTTCCCACCCCCACCTGTTCCGCTATTGTTCCCGCAAGCTGCTCTACCAGCGTCGTCACATCCTCACCGTTCCATACCTTGGAAAACAATACTTCCAGCTGCATCCAGAAATTTCCCGTCTCCAGCATTTTCGGGAGAGATACGCTGTTCGCATACTCATCGGCAAATATGATAAGTGCTCCGTTGTCCGCATTCTCTGCCGCATGAAGGCTTGCCGGCATTTTACCGGAACGCTCATACAATCCGTCAGAATATCCTTCCGCGAGATATGCGGCAAAACGATCCGCCAGCTCCTTGTGCTCCGAATACCCGTTGATAACCGCCGCTCCCGTAACAGACAGGGACCTGCTCTGAAGCCCGGCACTGACATCCGGCATACGGGCGATTCCGTAGTTAAAAGTAAGACTACCGTCCGCTTTTGCATCCTCCAGCCGCTTTACCACATCCGTCGTTCCGATGGTGAACATCGTCTTCCCATCGATGAAATCCTGAATGACGGAATCATACGTCACGGTGTCCGACTCGATGAAAAAGAACTGATTCAGTGCCTTATATACTTCCAGACACTGTATCGTCTCGGGATTGTTGATATTGATATCGTTTCTGTCATCTCCGGGATCACCGCCTACGATCATGTAATTACCCACGATCCAGTAGTTGTAGAAAATATTGTTCACATCCCATTTCATGACACCTTCCACACCTTCCGGTGCATCAAAAGTGTCTGCAATGTTCAAAAGATCATCCACCGTAGAGGGAAGCGCCCTGGCAAAATACTGCTCCGCCAACGCATTGACCGCTGCCTCATCCACTGTGACCTGCTCTGTGTTCTGGTCTTCCGGAAGAGAATCTTCCTCGATGATCTCCTCTCCCTCACCTACCGGTTCGTCATTATTACTGCTGCCGGCAAGTTCTTTTTCGGCCTGCTGGGTCGCCCAGGTCTGCAGATAGTCTTCGTTATATACCAGTGCGCTGGTATCAAAGTACACAGGATATCCGATGATCTTATCATTATAGGTCACCGCAGACAATGCCGCCTGGGAAAAATGATCCGTATTGCAAATATTTTCCGTATCCGGCACTTTCACTGCCAGTCCCGCAAGGTAAGCTTTCTCCAGGGAGTCACTGCTTAACAGATAAATATCCGGTATCTGGTCGGAATGCAGTGTCTCCTGATTGATAGCCTCCAGATATTCACTGTCGGAAGTCAATACCGGGATCACGCGGACTCCCTTATTCTGTTCTCCGAAAGACACCGCCGCCGCATTGATATAGCCGGACAGCGACTCATCCGAATACCAGCAGTAGATGGTCTCCTTCCCGCCAAACAGCTGCAGACGGTCTCCGGTATCCTGCGTCTGACTCATTTCCTGCGTACTTCCGTAAATAGCTGCAGCAGCCATGGCAATCACAGCTGCTGTAGCGATAATTCTTTTTTTCAAAAACATAAATTCACCTAAACCTCTTATTCGATACAGGTGTCCAAAA
>DJEP01000003.1 GCA_002431915.1 Lachnospiraceae bacterium UBA5895
AGGAAATGAAAGGATTGTATGACGGTCATGAGATTGCAACCCATACCATGACCCACCCGGACATTGAAAGATGTCCTATGGTGGAGGCGGCAGAGGAACTGCTGGGGGACCGGAAAGGTCTGGAAAAATGGACAGAATGTATCATCAGAGGACATGCTTATCCCTACGGGTCTTATAATGAAGAAATCAAGCAGCTGTATCGTCAATTAGGTATGGCCTATGCCAGAGCAGCGCAGACTGTGCCGGATTTCGCTTTGCCTAAGGATCCAATGGAGTGGCATGCCACCTGTCATCATGACGATCCGAAGCTGATGGAGTATGCGGAATTTTTTGCCAATTTCCGGCAGAAACAGTATCTGAAGCTCATGTATGTCTGGGGACACAGCTACGAGTTTGATGACAATGACAACTGGGATGTGATTGAGAACTTCTGCAAATATATGGGTGGCAGAGATGACATCTGGTATGCCACTAATATCGAGATCATTGACTATATGGATGCAGCAAAGCGTTTGCGGTTTTCCGCGGATTACGAAAAGGTATATAACCCCAACGTCTGTAGCGTATGGTTACAGTTAAACAATGATAAATGTGTGGAAATCAGGGGTGGGGATTTCGTGGATCTGAATACTTTGTTGTAGGGAGAACGGAATCGGAGAGGGCTACCGGTCTGAAGTTTTCAGTTAACTATAGAGTGACATATTTAGAGTAGTCATTTCACAAAAGATATGATAAAATAGCAGTTGCAGGCGCATTCCGCGCAGGCAGCTGCTATTTTAACTTTATTATAAAATGAAGATGCCACCGGCATCAGTGAGGTAGATAGATATGACGAAAGTAATTGGTGTAAGATTTCGTACAGCGGGCAAGGTATATTTCTTTGATCCGCTGCAGTTTGACATAAAAAGAGGCGACCACGTGATTGTGGAGACCGCCAGAGGCATTGAGTTCGGTACCGTCGTAGCGGGAGTGCATGAGGTGGAGGATGACAAGGTGATCCAGCCCCTGAAGCCTGTGATGCGGATCGCCGGAGAGAGAGATATCGAGCAGGAGGCTGCCAACAAGGAAAAGGAAAAGGAAGCCTTCAAGATCTGTAAGGAAAAGATATTAAAGCACGGTCTGGAAATGAAGCTGATCGATGCGGAGTATACGTTTGACAACAATAAGGTGTTGTTCTATTTTACGGCGGACGGACGTATCGACTTCCGTGAGCTGGTAAAGGATCTGGCAAGTGTGTTCAAGACCCGTATCGAGTTGCGTCAGATCGGTGTCCGCGATGAGACCAAGATCCGCGGCGGTATCGGCATCTGCGGACGGCCTTTGTGCTGTCACAGCTATCTGTCGGATTTTGTGCCGGTATCGATCAAGATGGCGAAGGAACAGAATCTGTCCCTGAATCCCACCAAGATCTCCGGTGTCTGCGGCAGACTGATGTGCTGCCTGAAAAATGAGGAAGACACTTACGAAGAACTGAACCGCAAGCTTCCCGGCGTGGGCGATTACGTCCAGACATCGGACGGACTTCACGGTGAAGTACAGAGTGTCAACGTATTGCGCCAGCTGGTCAAGGTACTGGTAGAAGTCGGTGACGAGAAGGAACTGAAGGAGTACGAGGCAGATACTTTGCAGTTCAAGAGACGCCGCGGTAAAAAGGGTGGTCAGGAACTCTCCAAGGAAGAACAGAGAGAACTGGAGAAGCTGGAACAGATCGAGGAGAAGGAGGAAGCTGAAGAGCGTGCTGAAAAGCGTGCGGAAAAGCGTGCCGAGCAGCAAAAGGAACGTCCCGATCGCAGAGAACAGAGAGCCGATGGCGAGAATCGTGGAGACAGTCGCAGACGCGATGGACGCAGAGACGATAACCGCAGAAATAATAACCGCGGTGAGAATAATCGTGGCGGCGAGAATCAGAACCGTAATGATAACCGTGGCGAGAATCGGAACAACGAGAATCGTGGTGAAAACCGCAGAGACAATAACCGTGACAACCGCGGTGGTGACAACGGCAACAGGAATGACAACCGCAGGGACAACAACCGCGGTGACAGACGCCGTGAGAACCACCCGGAACAAGTAAGAGAGAACAGCAATGCCCAGGGTGCAGAGCAGTCCGGCAGCCAGGGACAGGCACAGCGGGGCAATTCTTTCCGCAGAAGACCCAGACACGGCGGCAGAAGAGACGGCAACAACAGTAATAATGGTAACGGAAGAAAACCGGAGAACACAAATGAAGGTTGAACTGAAGGAAAAAGAACGAATTGATGACCTTCAGCGGAACGGTTATCAGATTATACAGAATCCGGAGAAATTTTGTTTCGGTATGGATGCGGTGCTTCTGACCGGATTTGCTCATGCCAGGGAGAAGGATACTTTACTGGATCTGGGGACAGGTACCGGGATCATCCCGCTCCTCATGGAAACAAAATATCACCCGGCGCATCTTACCGGACTGGAGATCCAGGAGGAGAGCGCGGATATGGCGAGGCGCAGCGTGGCGCTGAACGATTTACAGGATCGCATCGACATCGTGACAGGAGACATCAAGGAAGCAGACCAGATATTCCCGGCTGCTTCCTTTGACTGTATTACCTGTAATCCTCCATATATGATCGGACAGCATGGGCTGACGAACCCGGAGGAGCCGAAAGCGATCGCCAGACACGAAGTGCTCTGTACGCTGGAGGATGTGATCAGCAGGACGGCAAAGCTGTTAAAGCCCGGCGGACATTTTTACATGGTGCATCGCCCCTTCCGTCTGGCGGAGATCATGACCATGCTGGTAAAATACAAGCTGGAGCCGAAGCGGATGCAGCTGGTGTATCCCTACATCGACAAGGAGCCCAATATGGTGCTCATGGAGGCGGTAAGAGGTGGAAAATCCCGCATGACTGTGGAGAAGCCGCTGATCGTGTATCAGTCACCGGGAGTGTATATGCCCGAAATATATGATATTTATGGATATTAGATAGTTAAAATATTATAACTATTCAGCACACCATCCACCGTATAATTATGCTAAATGTTCTTACGAATGCGAGCATTTGTCGTACATAGTGACATGATATGATGCCAGGGTCAAAAGGTCTAAACCCACATGAGCTTGCTCATAGGTGGGTGAAAGACTTTAGGACCCGCCCCGATATGAGCATAAAAGTCGGGGGCTTTTGACCCCGACATCATGATATCATGGCTTTGAATAGTTACAGGACA